>JAIJEI010000068.1 GCA_022739095.1 Bifidobacterium sp. | reverse complement strand
GGCCAAGGCGCTCGCCGACTTCCTGTTCGACGACGAGAAGGCCATGGTCCGCATCGACATGTCCGAATACATGGAGAAGGCTTCGGTCTCGCGCCTGATCGGTGCGGCACCGGGCTACGTGGGCTACGAGCAGGGCGGTCAGCTGACCGAGGCTGTGCGTCGTCGCCCGTATTCCGTGGTGTTGTTCGACGAGGTCGAGAAGGCCAACCCGGAGATCTTTGACGTGCTGCTGCAGGTGCTCGATGATGGCCGCCTGACCGATGGCCAGGGCAGGACCGTGGACTTCAAGAACACGATTCTGATTATGACCTCCAACCTCGGCTCGCAGTTCCTCGTGAACGAGGACATGGACGCCGACGCCAAGAAGAAGGCCGTGATGGATGCGGTCCACATGAACTTCAAGCCGGAGTTCCTGAACCGTCTGGACGACATCGTCATGTTCCACCCGCTCACGCGCGAGGAGCTTGGCGGCATCGTGGATATCCAGGTGGCTGGCGTGGCTCAGCGTCTGACCGATCGCCGCATCACGCTGGACGTCGCCGACTCGGCTCGCGAATGGCTGGCCAACACCGGTTACGACCCGGCTTATGGCGCTCGTCCGCTGCGCCGCTTGGTACAGACCGAGGTCGGCGACCAGCTGGCCCGTATGCTGCTGGCCGGCAAGGTACACGACGGCGACACCGTGCTCGTCGACCAGACCGGCGGCGAACACTTGGAGCTCTCCGCTTGGGCGAGCGACCGAATCGTCTCTGACGACCCGGATGTGAGCGTGGACAACGTCACTGAGGACAAGTGATGGTAACGCTGGTGCCGACGCCGGCATGAATTGAGGCTTTCTTCTGATAAGGGCCTCGCGTGGGGCGGCTATGGGTTCTCCCGTAGCCGCCCCTTTGCATCTTTGCCGGGCATTCTCGGTTTCGAGGGGTTGATTTGCCATTTCCCGGAGGTCTACTTCCGTTTCGAGGGGCTGTTCTTCCGCTGAATCGCAAGTATCCTCGGCTTCATGCCAACGCCATTCCGCCGTTTTGGAACCGTGTCTACTTGGCTACCAGCCCCTTGAAGAGGAAGTAGACCTCCGGCAACGCCGAAATCAGCCCCTTGAAACGGAAGTATCGGTCCGATCTGGCTCAATTACGTTCCCAAGAGTGGGAAGAGTGGAAGAACCGTGGTGTCAAGGTGTTCACTGCCGCTTATGGTAGGAAAGTGAGTGTTGACGAATGAGGGGAGGCCAATGATTGGACGATTTGCGCCGACACCGTCAGGGCGCATGCATATCGGCAATGTGTATGCCATGTTGGCAGCATGGTTTTCGGCTCGCTCTTGTGGCGGCCGCATAATGATGCGCATCGAAGACGTGGATAAACCGCGTGTGGTCGTCGGCGCGGACCAGTTTATGATGGATGATTTGCACTGGCTCGGACTCGACTGGGACGGCGAACCGATGTTCCAGTCGAAGCGCACTGACCGTTACGAATATGCGTTGAAATGCTTGCATTCGCAAGGTGTGCTGTACCCCTGCTTCTGCTCGCGCGCCGATATCCGCGCCGCCTCAGCTCCCAACGAAGGCGACGGCTTCACGGTCTATCCCGGCACATGCCGCCGCCTGCTGCGCGAGCATCCCGAGCAGGTGCGCGCCCGCTTGGCGCGCGGCGACCGTCACTCCATCCGCATCGCCATGCCGGAGGAGACCTTCGCCTTCACCGATGGCGTCTACGGGCCGCGTCGGTACGACCTGGCCCGGGAAGTCGGCGATTGCGTGATTCGCCGGGCCGATGGGTTGTTCGGATACCAGTTGGCCGTGGTGGTCGATGATCTCGACATGGGCGTGGACGACATCGTGCGCGGGCGTGACCTGCTGCGCTCCACCGCATTGCAGGCGCGGATTCGCCGGTGCCTGCTGGAGGGCGGCTTTGAGCCGGAATGTGGCGGCATCGACCCGTGCACCGCCGGTCGGCCCGCAAGCCGTTCCGCCGCACGCCCCGCATACGCGCATCTGCCGCTGATCGACAATGCGGCCGGTCGCCGCCTCGCCAAACGAGAGCGGTCGCTGGACGTGGGCGCCCTGCGGGCGCGCGGCGTCCGCCCGGAGCAGATCATCGGCTACTGCGCGTGGCTGCTTCGCCTGCGACCCGACCCCGCCGCCTGTTCGCCGGCTGATCTGCTGTCCGACTTCAGTTGGACGCCGTTGCGCGGCGCGCACGGCGATCGTATCCTGGACCCGGCCTCGCCGCACACGCCGGCGTGGCTGGCCGAAGCCTTGTGAGCGCGGGCGTGGGGATGGACGTGGACGGGATCGCGGACGGTTACCGGTTGCCGGTTGCGGGCGGCTAGTGGGATCGCCTATTCGGGGTTGCCGGGCCGCGCAAAAACGTGTCGTGAGCCAGTGAAGCCTTGCGTGCCGAGGCGACGAAACGCGGTAGGCTGAGCGTGGATGATTGGTTCGATACAGGAGGAACGCATGTCTTCATCGAAGCTGTTCAGAAATGTGATCATCGGCGGCGCCGTCGCCGCAGGCACCGCGGCCTGGGCGCTTGCGCCACGTTCGTTCAACGACAAGCGCCGCAACTTCGTGCCTTCGGTTCCCGATGCGTGGTACGCCCATCGTGGTCTGCACGACGCCGGTTCCGGCCTGACCCATCGGTATGCCGCCGAATCCGGCGACTATGTGGCGCTCGCCCGCCGCATGGCCGAGAAAGCCGGCTACGGCGCCGCGAGCGAGGCCGGCCCGATCGCTCCCGAGAATTCGCTGGCCTCCTTCGCCGCCGCCTGCGAGGCCGGGTATGGCATAGAGCTCGATCTGCAGCTGACGCTTGACGGTCAGGTGGTCGTCGTGCACGACCCCGACCTGAAGCGCGTGGCCGGCGATCCGCGTCGCATCGAGGACCTCACCTACGGTGAGCTGACGCGCATCCCGTTGTTCCCCGCGGCCCGGCCCGGCGATGCCGTCGCCGAACCATTGCCCGGCGCCGAGGAGGAGCCGCCGCTGGTCACCACGCCGTCCGATACGCCGGACGGCTACTACCAGCATGTGCCGCTGTTCTCCGACGTGCTTGCGGTGGTGAATGGCCGCGTTCCGCTGATCGTGGAATACAAGTTCGACGACAACGCCCATTGGGACGGACGCTGCGACGAACTGATGGACAAGGGCGCCGCGCTACTCGCCCAGTACGAAGGCCCGTATGTGATCGAGTCGTTCAACCCTCGTGCCGTGGAATGGTACAAGATCAACCATCCCGAGGTGAATCGCGGGCAGTTGAGCTGGCCCGCCACCATCAAGGAGGACGGCATGACCGAATGGGCCGCCGGCCTGCTCGTGTTCGACTGGATGTCCCGCCCTGATTTCGTGGCCTACGACTGGGTCGGCGGCTCGTCGCCGCAGGTCAGGCTCGCGCGCGCGATGGGCGCGACCGCCGTGTCGTGGACCGTGCGCAGCCATGATGAGCTCGCCCAATGCGACGCTTACTTCGACCGTCATATCTTCGAGGCGTTCGTGCCCGACGAACGGTAAACCGCTTTACCGGTGCCCTTCAGGCCGCCCACCACATCTGTCGTGGTGGGCGGCCTGTTTATTGGCATGCCGTGACGGGGTGGTGAACGAGGCGAATATCAGACGTAATGGCGATGAAGCCATATTGAATTCTCAGTGACATCGATCAAAGGGCTGCGGTCACTGGGGTACCACTGAACGAGGTAGCCGTCCATTGAAAAATGTTGTATAGCGGTCTTCGACCGAAAGGGGCCTCTGCATGTCTCAGGCAGTCGCACACATCCAAAAGTCCAGCCAATCCCCGCCGTCACATGGCGCGGATTCCCGCTCCAAGGCGCGATTCACCCTGCGCGACGTGACGTCGTCGCTGTACCTTACGCCCGCGGCCATCGTGTTCCTCGTATTCGTGGTGTACCCGCTGATCCGCACGTTCGTGCTGTCCATGTCGGGCACCGATATTCTGGGCCGGCAGAGCAAGTTCGTGGGATTGCGCAACTTCCAGCGCGTGTTCAGCGATCCCGAATTCGGCAAAATCATGCTCAATACGTTGATGTTTGCCGTCTACACGGTGATTCCCACGATTCTGCTGTCGCTGGTCATCGCGCTGATGCTGAACAAGGAATCCACCGTCAATCGTGTATTCCGCACGGTTTTCGCGCTGCCGTTCGCCTACTCGGTGTCGGCCGCGTCCATTATCTTCTCCGCCTTCTTCAATCCGGCCACTGGCCTGTTCAACGCTGCGCTGCAGAAAATCGGCATGCAGCCGGTGGGCTGGCTCACCGATCCGAAATTCGCGATGCCGGCCATCGCCATGACCACGGTGTGGATGAACATCGGTTACAACGTGCTGGTGTTGCTTGCCGGCCTGGGCTCGGTTCCGGAGGAAATCGTCGACGCGGCTCGTCTGGACGGTGCTTCCGGTCTGCGCCTGCAAACCTCGATCATGATTCCGCTGATCATGCCGCAGCTGTTCTTCCTGATCATCACCGACACCATCCAGTCGTTGGAAAGCTTCGGCCAGATTCATGTGCTCACCAAGGGCGGTCCGAACGCCTCCACCACCACGCTGGTGTACGACATCTACATGCACGGTTTCGCCAACAACAGCTCCAATTTCGGCTACGCTTCGGCCGAGGCGTTGGTACTGATCGTGGTGGTCGCCGTCATCACCCTGATCCAGTTCCTCACTGTCGGAAAGCAGGTGGATAACCAATGACCGTTTCCGTTCCCTCCGGTACCGTGTCGCGTGGCGCGACCGGCTCGCTGAGCCTTTCCCGCGTCAAATACGTCGCCTCGAAGATCCTCGGCGTGCTGGTGCTGCTGTTCCTCGCCTTCCTCGTGGTCTTCCCGGTGTACTACTCGTTCGCCGGTTCGCTGATGAAGCAGGAGGACATCGCCAGCTACCCGCCCGCCGTCTGGCCGGTGCATGGCATCACCTGGAATAATCTCGCCACCGCGGCACAGATCATTCCGCTTATGCGCCAGTACGTCAACTCACTGGGGGCCACGCTGGTGATCACCGTGGCGCAGGTGCTCACCTCCACTCTGGTGGCGTATGCGCTGGTGATCCTCAAAGTCAAAGGCCGTCGCGTGTGGTTCGTGCTGTTCCTGTCCACGATGATGATTCCGGGTGAATCCGTGATCATCCCGAACTATCTGACCATCTCTTCGCTCGGGCTGCGCAACACCTTCCTCGCGCTGGTGCTTCCGTTCCTCGCCAGTGGATTCGGCGTGTTCATGATGCATTCGTTCATGCGCCAATTCCCGATGGAGCTGGTGGAAGCCGCGCGCATCGACGGTGCCTCGAACCTGCGCCTGCTATGGTCCGTGGTGCTTCCGCTGAGCCGCCCGGCCATCGCCTCGCTGGCCATCTACACCTTCCTGACTCACTGGAATGCCTTCTTCTGGCCCTTGCTGGTCACGGAAACGCCGCAGATGCAGACCATCCAGATCGGCATCACCCAGCTGCAGTCGCCCGATGCCTTCAACCCGGGACTGGTGATGGCCGGTGCCGTTCTGGCCGTCATCCCCACGCTGTTCATCATCGTGTTCGGACAGCGTCAAATCGTGCGCGGCCTGACCGCCGGCTCGACCAAGTGATGTGTGATTCATAACTCAATACCGACAACAACCAACCATCGACGTCGCCAACCATTGGCTGAGCTGAATGCCGACGTCAATCACCATCGGTCGGCCGGCACCCGTCGGCCGACCGCCATCAACCACCGCCCGTCGATCGTGTCGTATCCGGCATGCGGGCGGCTTATGAGGAGAACGAACAAGAATGAACAAGATTGCCACCCGTGCCATCGCCATCATCGCGGCGATGGGCTCCATGGTCTCCCCGGCGGCATGCGGATCGGATACCGCCTCGAACGCCAACGTCCCCACCCCCAAAGAGGCCGACGGTTCCGTGACCGTGAACTTCTGGCATTCCATGTCCGGCACGAACGGCCAGGTGCTGGACAAGATGATCGACGAGTTCAACGCGCAGAACAAAGGCAAGATCACCGTCAAAGGCCTGTACCAAGGCAAGTATGATGAAGCGATCACCAAATACAAGTCGGCCGTGCAGTCGCAGTCCACGCCGACGCTGATGCAGATCTACGACATCGGTTCGCGCTTCATGATGGACTCCGGCACCATCACGCCGATGCAGAATTTCATCGATAAGGACAAGTACGACACCTCCGATCTGCAGCCGAACGTGGCCGGATACTACACCGTGAACGGCAAGCTGTATTCGATGCCGTTCAACACCTCCATGCCGGTGCTGTACTACAACAAGACGTTGTTCGAGAAGGCCGGGCTCGACCCGAACAAGGCGCCGGAAACGCTGGATGAAGTGAAGGCCGCCGCCGAGAAGCTTTCCGAGAAGAATGGCGGGCCCGCCCAGTACGGCTTCAACGCAGCCGTCTACGGCTGGTATCTGGAGCAGGAGATCGCCGCCAGTGGCGAGCAGTACTGCGGTCCCGATAACGGTCGCGGCAAGGACCGCGTGTCGAAGTTCGGCTTCGACAACGACGCCGCCGTCACGTTCATGAAGTGGTGGAAGGATATGGTCGACTCCGGCGTCTCCGGCAACACCGGTTCCGATACCACGGCGGCCATCAACGCCTTTGAAACCGGCAACATCGGCATCACCATCGAATCCACCGCCGATCTGGCCGGTGTGATGGACGCCGCCAAGCAGAAGGGCTTCGAAGTCGGTGTGGGAAACTACCCGAAGATCAAGAAGAACAACTCCGGCCCGATCATCGGCGGCGGCTCCCTGTGGATTTCCAACGTGAAGCACTCCGACGAGGAGCAGCAGGCGGCTTGGCAGTTCGTCAAGTTCCTTTCCGACCCGAAGCGTCAGGCCGAATGGCATACCGGCACCGGTTACTTCCCGACCTCGAAGAAGGCGCTCGAGGAGCCGGTGGACGCCCAGTGGCGCCAGCAGTACCCGCAGTTCGATGTGGCGGTCAAGCAGTTGCAGAACACCAAGCTCACCCCCGCCACCCAGGGATGCTCCGCAGGCGTGATGCCGCAGGCCCGCAAGGGCGTGGAGAAGGCCGTCGAGCAGATCTTCGAAGGCACCGATCCCAAGAAGGCTTTGAGCGACCAGGTCAAGGCGTTGCAGACGGATCTGGACGATTACAACAACTCGCTGTCCCAGAAGTGAGGTTGTCGCGGTCCCTATGCCGCGATGATGACGACGGCCCGCCGCCCCGGAGGTTTTCGGGGAGACGGGCCGTTTGTCATGCCCCGCAGGATCGGGGCGCGGGTTGGAACGCGGGTTGGGCGTGCGCCGTTACTTGTGGTACGGCTCGTGGACGTTGATCTTGTATGCGCGATAGATCTGCTCCAACAGGATCACGCGCATGAGCTGATGGGGGGGGGGAACGTCATCTTCGAAAAGCTCAGTCTGTAACCGGCGCGTCTGAGCACCGCGCCGAATGGGTACTACCAGCATGTGCCGCTGTTCTCCGATGTGCTGGACGTGGTGGCCGGCCAGGCTCCGCTGATTGTGGAATACAAGTTCAGCGACAACAAGGCTTGGGATGAGCGTGGCGAAGAGCTCATGGGAAAAGGGCCACGCCTTGCTTGAGGCGTATGACGGCCCATACGTGATCGAATCCTTCCACTCGGGCGCGGTGAATTGGTACAAGGAGCATCACCCTGAGGTGTGCCGCGGTCAGCTGAGCTGGCCGGCGAAGCTGAGCAAGAATGGTGCGGCTGAATGAGCCGCCGGCTTACTGGCGTTCGACTGGCTGTCTCGTCCTGATTTCGTGGCCTATGACTGGACCGGTGGCACTTCGCCGCAAGTCAAGCTCGCTCGTTCGATGGGTGCGATGCCGGTTTCATGGACCGTGCGCAGCAGCGATGAACTCGCCCAGTGCGTCCCCTACTTCGATCGCCACATCTTCGAAGCGTTCGTCCCCGACGCAGTGTGAGGTTGAGGGCGTTATTGATGTGCCCATGGGGCGGTTACAGGCTCATGGGGCGGTAACTTGCCCATGGGGCGGTTTGAAGAATATGTGAAACCGCGGAATTAAGCCATTTTGGCATACCGCCCCATGAGGGTTTTACCGCCCCATGAGGCAATTACCGCCCCATGGGGGAATTACCGCCCCATGAGGTATGGTGTTTTACTTGTGATACGGCTCGCCAGCGTTGATTTTATAAGCGCGATAAATCTGTTCGAGCAGAATCACGCGCATGAGCTGATGCGGGAACGTCATCTTCGAGAAACTCAGCAGAAAATCAGCACGACGCAGAATCGCGTCGTCAAGGCCGATTGAACCGCCGATGACCAGCTGAATATGGCTGGTACCGCGCAATCCAAGGTCGTTGATTTTCGCGGCCAGTTCCTCGCTGGACAGCTGCTTGCCGTTGATGGCAAGGGCAATGACAAACGCGCCGTCCTTCAGATGCTTGGCGATGCGTTCGCCTTCTTTGGCCTTGATCTGTCGGTCAACGCCTTCAGAGGCATGGTCAGGCGTTTTCTCATCTGTCACTTCAATGATGTTGAGCTTGCAGTAGCGCGAAAGTCGCTTGGAATACTCATCGATGGCGTCGCGAAGATATCGTTCCTTCACGCGCCCCGGCGCAATAATGTCAATTTGCATATGGAAATTCCAGATATTGTTGCTCCCTCTGGCGGGAGCAACAATCAATCGGTCAATATGAGGAATTGATTAACGTGTGCGGAGATCGCCGTCCGAAGCCGAAGACGCACTGTGGTGCGCCGAGTGCTGAGGAAAGGCGGTATACGCTCCGTTAATCAATTACTCCATACAGGCGGTCGCCGGCGTCGCCCAGCCCCGGCACGATGTAGCACTTGTCGTTGAGCTTCTCATCGACCGCGCACACTACGACCTTGAAGTCGATGGACGGATCTATGTGCTCCTCGACGTACTTGATGCCTTCAGGCGCCGCGATGATGTTGATCGCGGTCACGTCCTTGGCGCCGCGCTCGGCCAGATAGTGCGTGGCAGCGACCAGAGTGCCGCCGGTGGCGAGCATCGGGTCGATCAGGAAGCACTGACGACCGGACAGGTCCTCCGGCAGACGGTTCGCATAGGTGACCTGCTGAGTGGGGTGTTCCTCGTCGCGCTTCATGCCAAGGAAGCCGACTTCGGCGGTGGGTATGAGACGGGTCATGCCGTCGAGCATGCCGAGGCCCGCGCGCAGCACCGGCACGATGATCGGACGGGGTTCGGCCAGCTTCTTGCCGGTCATCGGCGCGACCGGGGTCTCAATCGGCGCGGCGACCACGGACAGGTTGCGGGTGGCTTCGTAGGCTTCGAGCATCACAAGCTCGGAGACGAGCTCGCGGAAAGTGGAGGAGGGGGTGTTCTTGTCGCGCAGCACGGTGAGCTT
>JAIJEI010000067.1 GCA_022739095.1 Bifidobacterium sp. | reverse complement strand
AGCCCCCTCTGACGAGGGGGCTTAGTTTTTGTCTCACACACTCACTTCAGTCAAGGTCGGCTGTTCGGAGGACCCCTTGATCTGCTTGAAGCTGATCAACGCGATTGCCAGCGAGCCCAACGCCAAGGTGGTCACCACCATGAAACCGCCGTGTGAGCCCATACGGTCGATGAACTGGCCCGCGATCACCGAACCGACGGAGGTGCCGATGGCGTTCATCGCGCCCATCCAGGCTATGCCCTCGGTCAGGCGGGACGGTGGCACCAGGTGCAGCATGAGCTGGTTGCCGTTGATCCATGTCGGATTCTGGCATACGCCGATGATCAGATAGATGATCATGATCACCCACAGATGCTTGGCGAACAGGAAGGTGCTGATGCCGATGTTCACCACGGCCAGGCAGAAGTAGAACCGCTTCCACAAGGGGGTCACCCAGTTTCTGGCGCCATACACCAACGCGCCCACCAGCGAGCTGAGGGAGAAGCAGGCGAGCACGAAGCCCGCATACTGCTTCATGTTCGTCTCGGTGGCGAACGCGGTGACGGAGATGTTCGTGGCCGACTGGAACGCGCCCAGGCTGAACCAGATGGCGCACACCGCGATCATGCCCGGTCCCCAGAAGGACGCCTTCTTGCCGGAACGCGCATCGGCGACCGCCTGCTCGATGGCCGCCTCGATCGCGGCCTCGTCGCTCACGCCCTCGCGTTCAAGACGGCGACGGGTCTCATCGGCGATGGACTTCATCTTCAGCGCCTCGGCCTTGGCAGCCTCACGTTCACGGTATTCCTTGCGGGAGATGCCTTCGGCGCGCGCCAACGCGGTCTGCGACGGCGGCTCGGTGGTCAGCTCCGTCAGAAACATCAAGGCGCCGACCACCACGCACATGCCGGTGAACGAGAACGCCAGGAAGCCGGAGATTGCCGCCAGCGCGGAAGCCAACGGGTTGCCGATGACTCCCATGCATTCGTCCAGCACGCCGCACAGCGAGAATGCGCGGTTCGTGCGCTCATGATCGCCCTTCAGGATCTTCGTCCAACGTGCGCGCTCCATCGCGCCCCACGGCGGGATGGCGGCCAGCAACGGCGTCAGGCAGTACAGCACCCATTCCGGTGCACGGTGGCTGATGGCCGTCACCAGCGCGATGGCGGACACGACCCATACGATGATCGTCGGAATCGAAACCTGCCGCTGGCCGAACTTGTCGGTCAGCTTGCCCAGCACCGGCGTGGCCACGGCCAGCGTGATCGCCTGAATGGCGGTGAGTATGCCAGCCAGCGAATAGTTGCCGTAATAATGCTGCACGGAGATGGTGATGGTCATGCCCACCATCGGGAACGGCATGCAGGCAAGCACCGAACCGATCGAGTATCGGGCGGTATGGGGGATGCGCAGCAGCTCCGCGTATCCGGCGAAAATCCTGTGGATCACATCTCCGATCCCAGCCGTGACGGTGTTCGAGTTGGATGGGTTATTGGACATAACGGCACTACGTTCCTTTCCGCTCCCGATTGAATGTCCCCGTCGACGTGACGTTGCCGGCGCAGCCCTCATCACACAATGCAGGGCTCATGGTCGCGCAAAGCTTACTCCGGATCCCCATTCGCATACTTCACGCCACGGATACTCTACGGGTGTCCACTCCGCGACACGCGGTAGATTGGAGATATTAAGACAACGTTCTCATGCCCTTCAGGGCGGGAAGAAGAAAGGCGGCTCATGAGCGCTACCACCATCCATTTCGTCCGGCATGGCAAGGTATATAACCCCGACCATCTGCTCTATGAGCGACTGCCCGACTTCCATCTCTCCGACCTCGGCCGGCGCATGGCCCAAGCCACCGCCGCGTACTTGGCCAAGAATCCCCAAACCAATACGATTACCGCCGTCTACTCCTCGCCGCTCGACCGTACACGCGAGACCGCCGGAGCGATTCTCGATGCGCTGAATCCCGTGCGTGAGGCTCGTGGCGAGGCTCCGCTCACGCTCACCACTGATGAACGGGTGATTGAGGCCGGCAACGAGTTCCGCGGCAAGCGCATCGGCCACGGCGAGGGCGCGTTGTGGAAGAACGGCAACTGGAAGCTCGTCACCAACCTGTACAAGCCGAGCTGGGGCGAGTCCTATCAGCACATCGCGGCGCGTATGGACGATTTCGCCCGCGAGAAGGTGGCCCAGCACCCCGGCGAGCAGATTGTGGTGGTCAGCCACGAATCGCCGATTTTCAGTTATCGCCATTATCTGGAGACCGGCCACCCCGAGCACTGGATGTTCCTGCGGCACACGGCGCTCGCCTCCGTGACCTCGGTGACGTACGACAACGAAACCGGCCGTGTGATGTCAATCACGTATGTCGACCCAGCGGCCAACGTCAAGTAACGGCACACTGGTGAATAGTTGAGACATAATCTAGACTCCCCTTGTCGGGGGAGCTGGCACCGTAAGGTGACTGAAGGGTAGTCCGAGAGATCTGGCACTACAATCGAGTGGTGGACGCAAAGGAGCATAGATGACCATTGAACTCAATCGTGAGGCAATCGCACAGGTCGCGGCATTGCCGGCGGTAACTGAGGCCGCCGAAGCCGGCTCGGCGCTGATCAGCCTGTGGCCGTTGACCGAAGCCATGCAGATGGACAATGACGCCAAGTACGCGGAGAATCTGCAGGTTCGCGTCACGCGCGCATTCGCCCGCGTGCTGACCGGTGAAGACGCCACGGTGCCCGATGCCGAATTCGTTTATGAAGGCGCCGATGAGATTCCCGGCCGCCCGCAGAACATCGTCGATACGCTGCTGGCCGCCAACGATGCCTACGACACGATGGCCGACTACTCCGAATCCGGCGATGTACAGCTGATCTTTGACGCCGCCGAAGCGTTGGACGTTCGTTGGGACACCGATGTTGCAGCTCACGTCCGTGAGACGATTGCCGCCGTGGAAGCCCAGATTGAAGACGACGCCGCGCAGGGCCGTCTGTCTACCTCCAGTGAGCCCGCTGATGTGGCCACCCGTTTTGCCACTGCGCTCGCCGTGTGCGATGCGCTGCTGAGCGTGGTGACCGGTGACGGCGAACACGATGGCGATGCCACAGCTCAGGCGGTCAAGGTGCTGCCGATTCTGCTGTACGTCAACGAGTTGCGCGAGCAGTGCTCGGTTCCGCGCATATGCCTGACGGACCAGCAGATTCTTGAGCTGATTGATACGCGTGCCAAGGCCGATGACACGCTGACCGCCACCGCCGAATACATCGCTCCCTTGGCCGGGGCCGAGTGGGCCAAGCACCGTGATGACGTACTCTGGAACCCCGACGAGGCCAAGAGGAAGGCCAAGGAGGAGGACGAGAAGCGCAACAAGGAGGCCCTGGCCGCCAAGTTCGCGCACGTTAAGGCTGAGCCGTAAAGAAAACGCCAGAGGCGTTTTTTTAGGTGAAGGCGAACGACAGTGAGCAAACATAAAGTCAGCCGCAGGCTGTCCTTAATTGAGGTCCGATCCGGGCAAGGAGGCCGTGGGGCTGTAGCCGGCGCCGGGCGTCGTGGGCGGGCTTAGTGGGCGGCGCCGCGCGCCGTCGGCTTGTGATCGTCTTGCCATCGTTTTCGCCGCGGCGGTATCCTATAGGGTGAACAGTATCGTCCGTGCAATGGAAGTGGAAGATTTATGGACAACGATGTCGATCTGCGTACACTGGTCAACGATGGCGGCAGTGCGGTAATCAGCGATTACGGGGCGCATCTGCTGCGCTGGGCGCCGACCGGCCAGCGGGATGTGGTGTGGACGCCGAGCACATGGCGCATCGAACCCGGCAAACCGCTCGGCGGCGGGGTTCCGATCTGCTTTCCGTGGTTCGGGCCCGGATTCGCGCATGGCCGGCAGCTGGCGATCGCGCCGTCCCACGGATTCGCAAGGGTGCGCCGGTGGACGTTGGATGAGGAGGGGTTCACCGATGACCGGGTGCGGTATGTGATGGATTCCGAGCGTCTGACGGATGGCGAAGTGCCGTGGCGTGACGACGGGCCGGAGGTACGCTTCCGCGCCACATACGACGTGCATGCCGGTGACACGCTGACGATGAGCCTGACCGTCGTCAATACCGGTGATGTTCCGATGTCGTATGAGGCCGCGCTGCATTCCTATCTGCATGTGGGCGACGTATCCGGCGTCAGACTGGCGGGTCTGCAGGAGGCGACGTATCTGGACGCCACCGAGACCGGTTTCCCGTCGCGATTGCAGGAGTCGGAGGCGGTGACGTTCGGCGAACGGCCGGTGGACCGCGTGTATTATTCGGATTCGTCTGTGGAGTTGCGTGACGCCGTTCTGGGCCGCGTGATTCATATCGTCAAATCCGGCTCGCCGCAGACCGTGGTATGGAACCCGGGCGAGGCGGGGAACCATATGCGTTGCACTAGGCCGGGCGAATGGCGTGGCTTTGTGGCGGTGGAGGCGGCGGCATGCCGCGACCGTGGTGTGACGTTGGCGCCGGGGGAGTCGCATACGCTTTCCCAGACGTTGTCGGTGGAGATGCTTCCTGACGTGTGATGATGTGCGGCGGCGCGGCATGCGCCGGATGACGGTGGGGCCCGCTCTTCTCGAGTGGGGCTCCACCGTTGATGCACGTTGCTTCAGTGGGTTTCGCCGGATTCCGGGCCGGCGTTCTCGTGTTCGGACGGCATCTGCCCGTATTGCGGGGCCGGTGCGTATTGCGGGTTCTGCCCGTATTGCTGCGGGTTCTGCCCATACTGCGGGTTCTGCCCATACGTGGGGGCGGCCTGGCCGAAGTCCCGGGCGGGGGCGCCGGGGGGCCCCGGGAATCCCGTGGCGGCGGACGCACCGTATGGCGTACCGTAGGCGTTTTGGGGCGCAACGCCGATCGCCGCGTCATCGTCGAACCGTGCGCCTTCCGGCTTGGAGGGCAAGGCCATGAAGACGATGCCGGTGACCATGCTGGCCAGCATGATCAATCCACCGATGGCCAACGCGCTGACGCCGCCGGTTGCCAGAGCCTCATAGCCGTAGCCGTAATTATGATCGATGGCACCGATGGCGCCGTACAACACCGCGCCGCCGCCGACGATCATGATGAGCAGTCCCAGCGTCATCATGCCGCAGAAGACGGCGACCCACCAGCCGGGCTTGTTCGTGTCGTGCAGACGGCGGACGGCGAGCGTCAGACCGGGGACGACGATGGCCAGATTCCACAGGCTGGTGAGGAATTCCAGCCTGCCGTCCGTGACGTCGCCGAGCAGGGACAGCAGGACGTTGATGATGACGGCGGCCAGCGTCCACCACCAGAATTCACTGCGGGAGGCGCGTCCCTTGAACACCGTGTATTTCTGCCAGAAGCGGAGGAACGCTTCGGAGAAGGGGCATCCGTAGTACGGCTTGTTCAGCGGCACCGCGCCGGTGGGGGCCGCGTACTGGTTGTAGGTTGGGGGGATCTGGCCATAGGCGGGGGACGGCTGGGCATAGGGATTGGCGTTCGGTGCGGACTGGCCGTAGGAGGATTGGCCGTACCCCTGCTGGCCGTAGGATTGGCCGTACCCCTGCTGGCCGTAGATGGGCTGGCCATATTCCTGCTGGCCGTAGGGTCGCTGCTGCGTCGCTGACGCCGGGGCGGCGGAACGGCCGTGATCCTGTCCCGCAGACGCCGCGGTGGGGGCGTCATGCCCGGGCGCGCCTGAGTGGTGTTGGATAGGGTCGCCGTCGGGCGTGGGCGTCTGCGGCGCGGGCGCGTTGCTGGGATCGGTCATTGATTCCCCTTTCATAAGACGATTGCGTCCCCCCCATTCTCTCATTGAGCGGGCGCGGCGTTCAACATCCACGCCGAATGGCGTTCCGCAACGGTTTCGGCCCCGACGGCGCGGGCCGTCGCGTCCGGCGCGCGCGGCACAATAGGGGATTATGACTGATGCTGAAAACACCAAACCCGAACTGCCCAAGAACGTTCGTGTTCGCTTCTGCCCGTCGCCGACCGGAACCCCGCATGTCGGCATGATTCGTACCGCCCTGTTCAACTGGGCGGAAGCTCGCGCCACCGGCGGCACGCTGATCTTCCGTATCGAAGACACCGACGCCGTGCGCGACTCCGAAGAAAGCTACAACCAGATCCTCGAATCCCTGCGTTGGCTGGGCATCGACTGGGATGAGGGCATCGATGTAGGTGGCCCTCACGGCCCGTACCGCCAGTCCGAGCGTACCGCCATCTACAAGGACGTTGCCGCCAAGCTGCTCGAGGCCGGCTACGCCTATGAGTCCTTCTCCACTCCTGAGGAGATCAAGGAGCGCAACCTTGCCGCCGGCCGCCCGGCCGAGTTCGGCTACGATGGCTACGACCGCAACCTGACCGATGAACAGAAGGCCGCCTTCCGCGCCGAGGGCCGCAAGCCTGCGCTACGTATCAAGATGCCTGATGAAGACATCGCCTTTGACGATCTGATTCGTGGCACCATCGAGTTCAAGGCCGGCTCCGTGCCTGACTACGTGATCGTGCGTCCGAACGGCGACCCGCTGTACACGCTGACCAACCCGGTCGACGATGCGATGATGGAAGTCAACGTCGTGCTGCGCGGCGAGGACCTCCTGAGCTCCACCCCGCGCCAGATCGTGCTGTACCGTTACCTTATGGAACTCGGCATCGCCAAGGAGATGCCGCTGTTCGGCCACATGCCGTACGTGATGGGCCAGGGCAACAAGAAGCTCTCCAAGCGCGACCCGGAGTCCAACCTGTTCAACCACCGCGACAACGGCTTCATCCGCGAGGGCCTGCTCAACTACCTGGCCCTGCTCGGCTGGTCCATTGCACCGGACCGCGACGTGTTCTCCATGGACGAGATGATCGAGAAGTTCGACGTGCGCGACGTCAAGGCCAACCCGGCCCGCTTCGACATCGACAAGGCCATCTCCATCAACGCCGAGCACATTCGTATGCTCGAGCCCGAGGACTTCCTGCGCCGCTCGGTGCCGTACCTGCACCGCGATGGTGTGGTCTCCGCCGATTCTTGGGATGCCCTGACCGACCGTGAGCGTGAGGTGCTGACCGCCGCCGCTCCGCTGGTTCAGCCGCGCGTGCGTCTGCTGGGTGAGGTTGCAGGCATGGTCGGCTCCCTGCTGTCCACCGAGGAGTATCTGGAGCCTGCGGACGACGCCCGTAAGCAACTCAAGGATTCCGCCGGCGAAGTGCTGGATGCCGCCATCGCCGCTCTCGAAGGCGTGGATGAGGCCGATTGGAAGACCGACAACCTGCATGAGACCCTGAACAAGGCCCTGGTTGAGGAGGGCGGCTACAAGCCGCGCCTCGCTTTCGGTCCGGTGCGTGTGGCCATGTCTGGCCGTCGCGTGAGCCCGCCGCTGTTCGAGTCCATGGAGATCGTCGGCAAGCCGGTTTCCCTCGCTCGCCTGAAGGGCCTGCGCGCGCACCTGTGATTTCTTCCCGAGGGGAAGCCAAAGGCGGACATCTGTTCACGCAGATGCCCGCCTTCCCTGTATTCGCTGAAAAAAAGAACAAGACCTTACCTGATAATTCATCAGTAGGGTTTGAAAACCGTTGCGATGCAGGGCTTTTGCTAATGTGCGTTCTGAGCGATGCCGTCGGATTGCAGGGCCCATTTCCATGCAGGAATCACGTTGATTGTTCCTGCATCTGTGAGGATAGAGCCTTCCTCTCTTAAGGTGATGATCGTCCCGGTGACATCGTGTATTCGGTGCATGGTCTGTTCGAGGGCTGCGATTTCACGTTTCCGGGTACGCGGGTTGGTCATATCCGCTGTGACCTGAATAGCACTGTATGGTTCCATGCCGAGTGCATCGCCGATGAGAAAATCGACTTTTTCCTGCTTTGCGGTAGGTAACGTCAGCGAGGTAATGGAGTCGGTGCGTTTGCCGAATTGACGTCGTCGCAATTCAAGATAAATGGCGGTTTCCAGCCGTTTTCCCCCATCCTGCTGATTGGCTCGCGAAACGGCGTATACCAGTCCCGGGTCTTCCGCGTAGATCTTTGGAACGACGGTTGTGTTGGGTTTTAGAGATGTTGTGTATTCTCCGAGTTCGTAGCAGAGAAACGCCTGCTCCAGTAGGTCGAGGATGCGCCTTGCCTTATTCCAATACAGCTTGTATCCCACTTGTTCCAGCTGGGCGGTGAGCTTGCTTACTGCCAGTTCGCAAGCGGTGTTGCGTAGTGCGAAGAGCGCGATTTGGTTGGCGAGAGAGATTTCGCCTCGCCCAAGTTGTTCCGCTGCGTCTCGTGCCACGACATCTCGCATATAGCTTTGCAGCATATCGATTCTTCCTGCAGGTGGAAGGGACTGCACGCCGGGGAACCCACCCTCGATGAGGTAACGGTCGAATGCGGACTCCATGGCGGTTGTCGTTTGCGGAGAGAAGGCATCGGCATCGGCTTCTGGTGCGTTGAGGTCCTGGAAATCACAGTATTCGCGGAATGACAGAGGTAACACTTCGTGTGCATACGATCGCCCGCGAAATGTTGTGGCGATTTGTTCGCTGGAAAGTTTAGAAGATGAGCCAGTGATGACTAGGGTGACGCATTCGTGCTCGGCCAGACGTTGGCAAAATCCCTGCCAATATTCGGTTTCTTGAACTTCGTCAAGGAACAGGTAGGTTCCTTGCGTGCGGCTGTCGGGGTTCTGTCTCCAGAATTCGGTGATGACTTGACCAAGCGCATCTTCGGGCATGGGTTGAAGGCGCTCATCTGAGAAATTGAAGTAGAAGATGCGTTCGCGTGGCACTCCTGATTGCAGCAAGTCATTGATGAGCTGAAACAGGTGGAAGGTCTTACCGCTGCGCCTCATCCCAGTGAGAATGTGTACGAGATTGAACATCGCCGGTTGCGGCAGGCTATCGATGACCGGCAGTCGGCGCCGGGGGTGGGGGAACCGGTATTCGCGCATCTCCTGCACCAGTGTCGGATAGTCGGGGGCGGGGTGTCCGCGTCCGATGATTGGCGACTGTGTCATATTCGCGCTCCGATCGCTCAACTTCATAAATTATTTATGAAAATAATAGCATAACTTCATAAATAATTTATGAAGTATGACTGGTGTTGGTGTCAGGATGCGGTATGGGTCGCAATTGATTCCATAAGACGGGTATGGCAAGCGGTGGAATCGGTGTGAGTGACTGCCTATCGTGCGTATCCGCTCGCATCGGCGCTTGACTGGGCCGAGAAATCGTTGCAATTCTAGGCTTTTGGCCACCTCATTTCCATCGATGATGGTGGTGGTGCAGTGGCGACACGCCGAGAGTTGCATGAGGGCATGGCTCTGCGTAGTATATCTACCTGTTGCGCGGTTCACCGAGCAGCCGGTTGAAAAATTGAATATGCCCCCATCGTCTAGCGGTCTAGGACTACGCCCTCTCACGGCGCCAACACCGGTTCAAATCCGGTTGGGGGTACGACGAACAACTCTTCGGA
>JAIJEI010000066.1 GCA_022739095.1 Bifidobacterium sp. | reverse complement strand
TGAAAGCCGTGGCCCCGCTGGTGGCGCAGATTCGCGACCGCTCCCTGTGGGACGCTTACGCGCGCAAGTCCGCGGGCCGTATCGGCGTGGACCTTGAGGTGATGCGCCGCGAGGTGATGAACGCGCGCCGGCAGATGCACGTGCGCGATGAGGACGCTTATGCGCCCAAGCGTCGATTCGAGCGTGACGAGCCGCGTGTGGAACCCGGCACCAACCCGTACGCCAATCCGGCCACGCGCAAGGCTTTGGAACGCCGTGATGCCGCCGAACAGGCGTATTTCAAGATCGACGACGCCGTATTCATCGCCGAACAGCAGTTCATGGCCGTGCTGATTCAGGTGCCGCGCGCCATCGACCGCACCATGTTTGGGCAGCTGACCATCGAGCATTTCATGACTTCGGTGTTCCGCACCCTGTTCCAGGCGATCGCGGCCGCCGGCGGACTGCCATCCGACGATACCCCGCAGGGGCTGTGGATGCACAACCTCACCAAGGCCGGCGGGCCGATGCTGAATCAGGTGATCAACGAGCTGGCCGTCATGCCGTTGCCACTGCCTGGCGACGACGGTGGTAATGGCGCACAACCTCCGCAGTCGAACGTGCCTAGGGGAGTCGTCGGTGGTACGGCCGCCGTGCAGCTACGCCCTGCCACGCCGGAAGAGCAGCGATATGCCACAGAACTGCTCACCCGACTACTAGACATGGGCTTCATGCGCCAGATCGGCTTGGCCAAACGCCGCATGGCCCAGCTGCCCGACGGCGAAGAAAAAATAACCCTCCTCGGCCAGGTCGCCCGCATGGAAACCGCCCGTAAAGACCTCCAAGCCCAAATCTACGGCAACACCGTCGGCTAATACCTCCCTCTGATTGCGCGCATCTTCGAATACGTGCCGGATGCATAAGACCATACAACCGGTTGCTGGATTGGATGGGTGCAGAAGTTGCGGATTGGCCCCATCCAAATTGGACTGGTTTGGGTGGGGCCAATCCAATCCGTTCAATAATGAAGCGCGATACCAAGCAGCGTCGAAACGAAGGGAAACTCATGACGCAGAATCGTGCGGAACTCAACCGTAATCTGGCCCAGATGCTCAAGGGTGGCGTGATCATGGACGTCACCACGCCCGAACAGGCGAAAATCGCGCAGGATGCCGGCGCGTGC
This sequence comes from Bifidobacterium sp., assembly GCA_022739095.1. Classification (GTDB taxonomy): domain Bacteria; phylum Actinomycetota; class Actinomycetes; order Actinomycetales; family Bifidobacteriaceae; genus Bifidobacterium. Next base: position 8,282 of record JAIJEI010000066.1, on the reverse strand, counting down.
GCGGTGATGGCGCTGGAGCGCATCCCCGCTGACATTCGCGCCGCCGGTGGCGTCTCCCGTATGAGCGACCCGGCCATGATCAAGGGCATTCAGGAAGCTGTCTCGATTCCGGTCATGGCCAAGGTTCGCATCGGCCACATTGCCGAGGCCCGCATTCTGCAGGCCATTGAAATCGACTACATCGACGAATCCGAAGTACTCTCCCCGGCCGACGACGTGTACCACATCGACAAGAACCAGTTCGATGTGCCGTTCGTGTGCGGCGCGAAGAACCTGGGCGAGGCGCTGCGCCGCATCGCCGAGGGCGCGGCCATGATTCGCACCAAGGGCGAGCCCGGCACCGGCGACGTGATTCAGGCCGTGCGCCACATGCGCACCATGAACAAGCAGATCCGCGAACTCGTCGGCCTGCGCGACGACGAGGTCTACGAGGCCGCCAAGCAGCTGGCCGTGCCCTACGACCTGGCCAAGTACGTGCACGACAACGGCCGTCTGCCCGTCGTGAACTTCGCCGCCGGTGGCGTGGCCACTCCGGCCGACGCCGCCCTGATGATGGAACTCGGTGCCGAAGGCGTGTTCGTGGGCTCCGGCATCTTCAAGTCCGGTGACCCGGCCAAGCGCGCCGCCGCCATCGTCAAGGCCACCGCCAACTGGCAGGACGCCGATCTGCTCGCCAAGCTGTCCGAAAATCTCGGTGAAGCCATGGTCGGCATCAACGAGGACGAGATTCAGACCATCATGGCCGCTCGCGGCGAGTGAGTGCATTACCTTGGCTCCCCTCGGGGAGGGGAGCCAGGAAAGGGTGACGCTCCCGCCAGCGGGAGCTAAGGACCAAGGAGGCAACATGGTTGTAGCTGTTGAATATATTTCCAAAGAAGAATCCGCGGACGCCGAAAACGCCAAGCACGGCGTGACCGGCATTCTGGCCGTACAAGGCGCATTCGCCGAACATGCGGCGGTGCTGGACAAGCTCGGTGCGCCGTGGAAACTGCTGCGCGCGGCCGAGGATTTCGATGAATCCATCGACCGTGTGATTCTGCCCGGCGGCGAATCCACCACACAGGGCAAGCTTCTGCATTCGACCGGACTGTTCGAGCCGATCGCCGCCCACATCAAGGCAGGCAAACCGGTATTCGGCACTTGCGCCGGCATGATTCTGCTGGCTAAAAAGCTCGACAATGACGACAACGTCTACTTTGGCGCGCTCGACGCCGTCGTACGACGCAACGCCTATGGTCGTCAGCTCGGTAGTTTCCAGGCCACCGCCGATTTTGGTGCAACGGATGATCCGCAGCGTATCACGGACTTCCCACTGGTGTTCATCCGCGGGCCGTACGTGGTGTCGGTCGGCCCTGAGGCTTCGGTCGAAACCGAAGTTGATGGTCACGTGGTGGGTCTGCGCCAAGGCAACATCATGGCCACCGCCTTCCACCCGGAACTCACGGACGATACCCGCATCCACGAGCTCTTCCTGTCGCTGTAGCTGATTTTACGGTGTCTTTTGCGACGCATTTCCGGGAATGCGTCGCAAAAAAGCGGGGAACGAATGCGATGATGCCGATACACTTATGGGGGACGGCAAGATAGAAGGGTGTGTGCATGCAGCTTGAGCTGAATCGACGCAGCAAAGTGCCGATGTACCGGCAGCTGGCTGCCGAGCTGCGTGAACAGATTGTCTCCGGCGCGATGGCCGAGGGCTACCGTCTGCCTCCCGAACGCGAGCTGGCATCCCGCTTGGAAGTCAATCGCACTACCGTATTGCAGGCGTATCAGCAGCTCAAGGATGAAGGTCTTATCGCCTCCAAAGTCGGCAAAGGCACGTTCGTGCTGCCGGCTGCCTCCGCAAGCCGAACATCGCACACGTTAAACATTGACTTCGGGAATGCAATAACGCGAACAGCACGATCGTCGGCAGAGATGGGAACATCGCAAGCCTCCCCTTCCGGCGACGTAGAACGTGCTACCTCCACTGATTTCTTGCCGACGGACCAGGGCAGCAGCTCTGCGACGGTCCATACGATTCGTGAAAGCCGTCCGGTTCCGGACTCTGAACCGAGCGTCGTGCGTCCGCCATGGTCGGTGCTGTTCAGCGACTATTCCAACCGGTTTACCTACCATGACATCGCCTCGGCCGAGCGGGCGCAGCGCGGCGACACCATTATTGACTTCGCCACCGGTTCGCCGAACCCGACGGATATCCCGGACGATCTGCTGCGCAAGGTGAGCATCGAGGCGTTCGAATCGCGGGAATTCGACGGCCAACCGGAATCACCTATCGAGGGATTCGAAGAGTTGCGTGCGCTGCTTGCCGAACACATGCGCACACGCGGCGTGCAATGCGGCGTCCGCAACGTGATGGTGCTTTCTGGTTCCGAGCAGGGCATCGACCTCATCGTGCGCGCGTTCATCAACCCTGGCGACTGCGTGCTGGTCGAACAATCCACGTTCTTCCCGGCATTGCAGACCTTCCGTTCGGCGGATGCGCGCATCATCGGCGTTCCAGTGGACGAGCACGGTATGCGTACAGACCTGTTGGATGGGTATTGCGCGCGATTCCGTCCCAAGCTCATTTACACCGTCCCGACGTTCCAAAACCCCACCGGTACCACGCTGCCGCCCGAGCGACGCAGTGAACTCATTGATGTGGCGCGGCGCTATCAGTGCCTGATCGTGGAAGACGATGCTTACGGCGACCTGTGGTACGGCGGGGAATCGTCTGACGCACATCGCCCCATACCGCTCAAAGGCATGGAGAACGCGGGATACGTGATGTATTTGTCGACGTTCTCGAAAACCGTCACTTCGGGCCTGCGCACAGGATGGGTTGTGGCCGACCCGCATGTGATTAACCGGCTGGCGGCTCTGCGGCGCATGGTCGACCAGCATACGAGTACGTCATCGCAGCGCATCTGCCTGGAACTACTTAAAGAAGGCCGCATCGCCGAACATTTGCGCGGTTTGATCAAGGCTTACCGCATTCGACGAGATGCAGCAATCGCAGCATTGGAGCAGTATGCGCCGGATGGAGTGCATTGGACCGTGCCAGCAGGCGGCTACTATATTTGGGTATCTTTGCCGGACGGCGTGCGCTCGTTGGATGTGTTGGAATCCTGCCGTTCCCAAGGCGTCACGTTCATGCCGGGCAGCGTGTTCGACGTTGACGAAATGGATGATTCCCATATTCGTCTCAACTTCGTACGCCCGGATGCGGCTGATATTGTTGCCGGCATTCGAGCGATTTGCAATGCGATATTGGAATTCTGACCCAAAGAAAACCAGGTCCGTACATCCATGAGCACTAAAGCCATGCTCGCAGTCGCTCGTTCGATGGAATTTGCTTCGTGTTTTGTGGGATAGAGGTCTTCGAATGTCTGAAAATACCCCCGATGGGCTGGCGGATATCCATTTTGCGCGTATAAACCGGTTTCGAGGGGCTGATTTGGACTTTCCGGGAAGTCTACTTCCGTTTCAAGGGGCTGTTGCCTGAGTAGACACGCTCCTAAAACGGCGCAATGGCGTTGGCATAGGTGGGTTTCCACTTGAGATTCGGCGGATGACCAGCCCCTTGAAACGGAAGTAGATGTCCCCGATATGTGAAATCAGCCCCTTGAAACGGAGATAGACCTCCCCAACGGCGGAACCGGCCCTTTGAAACGGAGATAGCCTGCTGACTCAGGCCAGCTGAGTGAGGAGTGCAGGCAATTCGGCCATGGTGTTGATGACGGCGTCGGCTCCGGCATTGACAAAGGCCTCGCGCGCGGCGATGCGGTCGGCATCCTGTTCGACGGGGGAGAGGGCCTCGAACTCGGCTTGGCTCAGGGCCATCTGGGAGCTGCCTTCCGTGACGCCAATGGTGAAGACGCCGGCGTTCTTGCCCTCGCGAATATCGGAGAGGGTGTCGCCCACCTTGACGGCCTTGCGCACGTCGGTGACGTCCAGGGTCTCAAGGTTGCGGAAGATCATGTACGGGTAAGGGCGGCCGTAACCGTCGGTGCCGTCATGGCTGATCCAGTAGTCGGGCGAATAACCGGCCTTGGCGGCCTCAGGTACCACGATATCCATCATCTTGTCCGTGTAGCCGGTAGTGGAGTCGATTTTGAGTCCCATTTCACGCAGAGTGGCAACCGCGTCAAGCACGCCGGGCTTCGGGGAGGAGAACTGGTCCAGGATGGAAAGCAGCTTCGGCTCGAAGTGGCTGTAGACGGCGTCCACGTCTGTGTCGGTGGGAGCGGCGTCGTGAGTGTCTTCCCAGACGCGGGCGATGCGGTTCATGTGCAGCACGGTGTTGATGTGGTCATGCTTGAGCATGCCCATCGGCTTGCAGGTCTCGTCCATGGTCGGCTCATTGCCGAACTCCGGCCGGGACAGCACGGCCGCGTAATTGTTCAAGGTGGCCGAGCCGGAACCGGTTTGGAAGGATTTGACGACCACGATCGCCATCGGCACCACGAGGAACGCGGCGAACGCGATGGATACGATGACCAGCAGCGTCCACAGTTCCGTCTGCTTCGGCTTGGAGGGACGATGCTCGTAGTTGACGATGTCTGGGCGGATGTTGGGCAGCTGCTTGCCCGCCTGAATCGATTCGACCGACATGTCAGGCCGCCTTATCCTCGGTGAACGCACCAGCGCCGAACGCACCTGCGCCAGTACCGGCCGCGTTCTCGTTGAACAGCGAGTGGATGTTGTTGTGCTTGACCTCAAGCTGATGCAGGATGAAGGTCTTCACTACGTACCTTATGCCGGTCTGCGCGTAGAATGGAACGGCTGCGATATTGGGTTATTCACGGAGGAATGGATGCGACGCTGGCTGATCAATGTGGCCAAAAATGAGACGATTCTCATCGTCGCCGCAATACTCGCCCTGATTTCGTGTTTCATTGTGCCGCCGGACGCCGATTACAGAAGCTACATTCACGCCAGCACCATCAGCCAGCTCATCTGCCTGATGATTGTGGTGTGCGGATTCCAGCGTATCGGCGTGTTCCGCATCATCGGTTCGCGATTGCTGGAGAAGGTCAGCACCATGCGCGGACTGGTCATTACGCTTGTCGCTTTGACGTTCTTTTCCGCGATGTTCATCACCAATGACGTTGCGTTGGTCACGTTTGTGCCGTTCGCGGTGGCCGTGCTCATCATGGCTGGGCAAGAGGATAAGACCATCCTTGTGGTCACGCTGATGACCATTGGCGCGAACGTGGGCAGTATTCTCACCCCGATCGGCAACGCGCACAACCTGTATCTCAAAGCCCTGACCGGCATGCCGACCATGGAATTCCTCGGCATCATGGCACCGTATTCCGGCACGGCGGCCGTGTTGCTGGTCATCGTGATTTCCGTGGTGTTCGGCAGCAAACCGGTCGGCAACCTGGACGACCTCGAAACCGGCGTGCTGGCTCCCGAGCGCAACAAACACCAGCCCGACGAGATTCGTATCACCGGCTACGGCGCCGGTTATGGCGGCTGGCGCGCCATCGTCTACTCGCTGCTGTTCATCGTCTGCCTACTGGCCGTCTCCGACGTGATTCCCCTGTGGGTGATGTGCGTGATCGTGGTCGTCGTGTTCCTGTTCACCGATCGGCGCGTATTCAAATACGTGGATTGGGGACTGCCGCTCACCTTCTGCATGTTCTTCATCTTCATCGGCAACATGAAGCGCGTGCCCGAATTCTACGAACTGGCGCGCTCGCTGGTCGGCGGCCATCCGCTGGAAGTGGCGGTGGCGTCCAGCCAGGTCATCAGCAACGTGCCCACCACGATTCTGCTCTCCGGCTTCTGCGACCAATGGCGCGATCTGATCATTGGCACCAATTTGGGCGGTATGGGTACGCTCATTGCCTCGATGGCCTCGCTTATTTCTTACAAGAACGTCGTGCGCCAGTACCCGCACAAGAAAGGCCGGTATCTGGCCGTCTACTCCGCCGTGAACGTACTGTTTTTGGCCGTATTGCTGACCTTGAGCTGGATCATCGAGCCGAGTTTCTGAGCCGCCGTTATGGTTTGGGCCGGTCTACCGCGCGTATACGGTGGGGGAGCCGGTCAGTCGGCTCATGGCCGACTGCGGGATGTCGTGGATTCGGCCGATGGTGACATCCAGCGTGGATACGCCGGCTGTGTTGGCTGTGGTGGATGCAGAGGTGATGCTGGATACGCCGACTGCGGACGATGATACGGCCGCAACCATCGGCTGACGATAGGCGTTGGAGTTGCGGGCCAGTCGGGCGAACGCAGGGCGCTGCCTGCGGAACAGATTGATAAACATACCGCACACTCCTTCATCGTTGGCCGGCGGTCTTCTGGCCGCCGTGGTTTCCATCCTGCCCTCCCGCGCTTGTATTCGCTATGGGGGATAGCCCCTATTATTCCCTGAATCTGCACGATTCCCCCTCATCCTTGAGGGTGATTCTCACGGCAAAGGAATCGGCCTAATGGCCGATGCCAATCAGCGCGAAACCACCAGCGTGACGCTGTACGGCTTGATCTTCATCGCCAGCAATGAAGACGGCGACGGCAATGTGCAAGCCCGACGTTCCGGCACAATCGCCCCCGAAGCCTCGCCGCGGTATCCGATAGTGGTTTTCGCCGTCGGACTGGCGCTTAACGTCGTCACCTCCAAACGCACCGGTCGCGATGGCGAGGCGCCCAGCCCGGCCAGTCCGCGCGCGATTTCCAACGTCACATCCACCGAGGAATCGGAGGTATTGACGATTTTGATGTAACGGCAGGCGTCATCCCCGTCATGCCCGGTGGCGTTGACATACAGATGTTCGGCGGGACGTGACGCGGTCTGCTTGATGGATACGGCATACGTCGTGTCGCCCAGATGCGTGGAAAACAGCCGCTCCACCTCATAATTCACCGTGGGGTTCACATGCGCCGGATTGAATTCGATAAGATTCTGCGCCCACCCCTTAGCCGTGATATGCGCGAGCAGCGGCGCATAGGAGGTCATGCGCACCACGTCGGAATTACGCTCGCAACCGGTCAGGAACGCGGCCTCGCCGAGTGCCGACTTCCACGTGTTCGCGCCTTGTTCGGTCTGTGGTTGACCGGCAAAATAGCCGTTGGCTGAATATTCGCCGAAATAGACGCCGGCGCCGCAACGCGGGTAAGCGTCGAATCGTGACGCTTGGGATGCAAACCATTCGGGGGAGTGGTAGGAATGCTCGTCGACGATAATCGCGTCACCGGTGGCGGAATCATGTGCCCCGGAATCGGTTGCGGCCAACGCTCGCGCATGGTCCCAGCTGCGCTTCATCGCCGGCTGGAAGGGGAACAGTCCGGCGCTCATCACACACAGCATATCCGGGTATCGTTCGTGAATGGCCTCGCTGATCATGTCGAACTTGGCCACGTAGTCAGCCCCGAAGTTTTCGTTGCCCACGCCGATCATGTCCAGGCCGAACGGTTCTGGATGGCCCATATCACGCCGGACCGCGGCCCACGAGCTGGACTTCGGGTCGCCATTCGCGAATTCGATGAGGTCCAGGTAATCCTGAATAACATTGTTGCGGAAGGTTGCCGAATTGATATCCATGTGGCGCGGATCGCGGCCGGGCGACTGGCATGCGATGCCGGCGAACAGGGTAGGCAGCGGCTTGGCCTTGAGGTCCTCGCACAGGCAGAAATATTCGTAGAGGCCGATCTGATAGCTCTGCGAATAGCTGGAACCATCCGGCATCTTGAACGACCACATCGAATACTGTTGGCGTCGCGCGGCCAGGGAGCCGACGGTATCCTTCCAACGATATTCATTGCCGGGCGTCACACCTTCGACGATGCAGCCGCCGGGGAATCGCAGAAACGCTGGATGCAACGCCTGAATGGTCTCCACCAGATCGCGGCGCAGCTTGCCGTAACGCCATTTCGGGTCGCCCGCGCCCCAATGGTCCGCATCCATGAACTGCACCAGATCCAGATCGAACGTGGTGCGTTCGCCGGCGTCAATGGTGATACGCAGCTTGCCGTAATCGGTGTTCAGACCGGTTACGTCGGCGTTGAATCGGTACCAGCCGTCACGGCCGATGGCGATGGCATCATCCGACGAATCCGGACTGATTGAAACGCCGGAATCCTGCGCATCGGCACCATCGTCCTGCCTCAAACCGGTCTCTTCCGTATCGTCAAGCGGATCTGCGTCCACGATATACGACAATCGAGTGGTGCTGGTGAGCGGCAGACCGTACCTATCGACCACGCCGACGGACAGCTCGGCCCGCCCATGAACCGGACGTACCGCGAGACTGACGGAATAGGTGTGGTCGGCGACGATGGAGAACGCG
>JAIJEI010000275.1 GCA_022739095.1 Bifidobacterium sp. | reverse complement strand
GCTCCGCAAAGCAACTCGCAACAATATAGTACGGAGTGCGGTCAAACGCAATTTGACGCCGAAGTGTCGCACACATGTCGGCACGGTAACGTTTCGGTGCGGGCGCCCGGCCCGAGCGCCGACGCGCCGCACGCACTACGATGGTGGCATGACTGGCCCGACACAACGACCGCACGACCGACCGCCGCACGACCGACCGCACGCGCGACTGAGCGACCGTCTGCCGCACGTCGCCGCGTTCCCCGATGCGCTGGGCACCGGGTTGCTGCTGCATACCGATGTCGCGCTGGCGGACGGGCTTCACGACCGGCTCGGCGCGTTCATCGACACGTATGAGCGGACGCTGTCCCGATTCAGGGACGATTCGACCGTGAGCCGGATGCGCACGGCCGCGCGCGGCGGCGTCTTCGACTTTCCCGACTGGGCATCGGGCCTGTTCGACCTGTACGACGCCCTGTACTCGGGCACCGACGGGGCCATCGACCCATGCGTGGGCGAGGATCTGATCCGACTCGGCTACGACGCCGTCTATTCGTTCACCGTCGAGCCCGACGCCCGCGGCGGGCGTCTGGGCGCCATCCACGGCCGGCCCACCTGGGGCGGCGACGTGGAGCGACATGGCGCCACACTGGTCACCCGGCGTCCCGTCGCACTGGATTTCGGCGCGTGCGGCAAAGGATATCTGCTGGACCTGCTCGCGGGGATGCTGCGCGGCGACCGGAGGCGAACGCGCCAGTCGGCGCACGATGACCGCCAATACGTCATCGACGCCGGCGGCGACATGCTCATACGCACGGTCGAGCCGATCACCATCGCCCTTGAGGACCCGTCCGACCCCGCCAACGCCGTGGGATTGGCCGAACTCAACCGGGGCGCATTCTGCGCGAGCTCCCCCAGCCGCCGCCACTGGTCCGACGCCGCCGGCCACCAGCTCCACCATATGCTCAACGCCATCGACGGTCTGCCGGTTGACGATGTAGCCGCCACATGGGTGGCCGTCATGCCGCACGCAGCATCTTTGAGCACCGCACTGGCCGACGGACTCGCCACTGCTCTGTTCACTACCTCGGCCGCCCAGTTACGCGCTCACTTCGATTTCGAATGCGCCATCCTCAACGCCAATCGTGCCGCCGCCCAATCCCCCAATTTTCCGGGCGGTTTTTTCACACACTAATGTACGAAATCATCAGTATCACATCCCTCGGGCGGACCGATAGGTTGCCCTCAGTCAGCTACGCTGACAGCTCCCCTCGGAGAGGGGAGCCGAGTATAGCTAATCTGCTAATCCGCTAATCCGCTAACGCAGGAAACAATCCGTCAGTCAGCGAGTGCGAACTGGCTGTTGTACAGGTCGGCGTAGAAACCGCCCGCCGCCAGCAGTTCGTCGTGCGTGCCGCGCTCGATCACGTCGCC
>JAIJEI010000003.1 GCA_022739095.1 Bifidobacterium sp. | reverse complement strand
CCCTATTGGCCAGTCCTCGAACACCATCGGTTCCAAACATCTTCGGCATATGAAGTTCCACTCCTTGTATCGCGTTACCCGCACCATCGTAGTCGTTGTGCTCCACCCTAGGACCCGACTCGGCAAAAAACGCCACGGAATCTGCTCTAGGACCAGACAATGGCATTCCCGATACCCGCAATGTGTGAGAGAATACAAGAATACAGTAGACCTTTGGGAGTTTATTGAGAAGAGGAAGCACCCTATGGCATCGTCGCATCGCCACACGCCCGCCGGACCGTCCATGATGCCGGCACCGCCGCGCATAGCACCACACGTTCCGGCGCCAACGCCCGTACCTTCGATTGCGATGGGAGTGCCAGCCAATCAGCCCTCGCCTTCCGCATCATCCCCGCGCGTGGCCATCACTGTGGTGTATGGCAAACGCTCCGCGAAACTCAATGTTCCGTCGACACTTCCGGTAGCTGAACTGCTGCCTGATATCGCCAAGAAACTAGGTGTGTTCGATCCGACTCTGGTGTATGCCGGCTACCGACTGACCCGTGACGACGAAACCGCCATCAATAATCCCGCTTCGCTGGCCGATCAGGCCATCCGAGACGGTGAACGTCTCAAACTCGAGGTCAACGCCTTGGGCGATCAGGATATCGTCTACGACGATGTGGTTGAGGCGATGGCCGATTCGGTGGAGCGTTCTCATCGACCGTGGACCAGTGCCAATACCACAGTGACCACAATGGTGGTCAGTTGTGTGCTACTGGGTGTCGGAGCGATTTGTCTGGCATTGGCCCCACTATCCATCATCAATGCTGGCGTAGCGGGCATTACCGCAGCCGCTTTACTGGCGATTGCCACGGTACTGGCTTCGCGCCATATGCATCGGCAGGCACTGGCACTGTCGCTAGTCGCCTCGCTTTTGGCCGGCGTGACCGGATATCATCTCATGGGTTCACTGTTCAATCCCTCGTTCTACGGGTTCCCGGCCGTTGGTATCGGTGCTGGTTTACTGCTGGCCGGCGGCATTTCATGTTTGCTGCTTACAGTGAACAGACTGTACGCGTTGATTCCTGTCATTATCGGCGCAGCACTGGTGATTCTCGGCATTGTGTGTGTAACGATGCCGCACTGGTCCACTCGCGTATGGATCGTGGCAGTGGCTCTGCTCGGTCTGGCTGCCAATGCGCTGCCGTGGCTCAGCCTGTCTTCCGCACGATTGTCTGTGGACAGCCCCACCAGCGAATCGGAGATTTTCGCGCTGCCCAAGAACATCGATATCAGCGAAGTGCGTAATAAGTACCGTATCGGCTCCACGCTGCTGTTCGACCTGCGCGCTGCCACCAGCGCACTGATCGTGTTCGGCACGCCTCTGGCTGTTTCCAGTGCAAGCCCAGCAGGCGTGGCACTTACCTTGGTTCTGTTCGCAGCCATGCTGCTTGATTCCAGGCGCATCTATGCACAATCGGAAATGCTGATCACCGTTATCACCGCAGGTGCCGGCATCTGCCTGTCTTGTGCCGCATGCACGGTGTTTCACCCCACGTGGGCTTCGGTGGTGGTGGGCTTGTTCTCACTGGGAGCGTTGCTGTGCGTCATCGGCACACAGCTGTCCAAGCACGATTCCATCGCCATGACCCGTCTGGCTGACGCCTCGAACGTAATCTGTGTGGTGGCCACCCTGCCGCTCGCCTACGTGGCATTGGGATTGTGAGGAGGGGCCATGGCGAATAAGAAGGACCTGCAGGACGCACAAAACTATTCGCGGGCCAGGCTCATTACTGCCTTCACTTCCGGTATGCCGGATGGCAAGGAGCTGACTCCTAAGAAAGGCCTGACGCCGGTGATGGTCGGTATCGGCCTGACCGCCATCATGGTTCTGATCAGTGTGTTCTATGGCATCATCAGCCCTGGCCTGCCTTCAGACTGGAGCAATAACAAACTCATTGTGGGCAAAAACACCGCATCTCGATTCATCAGCGTCAACGGTGTGCTGCATCCGGTAATCAACACCACCAGCGCACGTCTGCTCATCCCCTCAGACGAATACCGAGTTATCACCGTAGACGACAACGAACTTGAAGGTATTCCCATCGGCTCCAGCGTAGGCATTGTGGGCGCACCGGATATTCTGCCCAACCGGTCGAGGCTCGTATCGAAATTCCTGGTGAGTTGTCTTGACACCGAGCGCGCCTCAACCAACAATCTCATCACCAATGATGCCGTGACCACCCCGGCCAGTCGTAATGAGGCAATGCTGGTCAACGTAGATGGCATTGGATACCTCATTGTCAACGGTCTGCGACATCGTCTGCCGCAGGAAGGCCTGATTCGCGATGCGGTGCTTCGTATTCTCGGCGTCGGCCAACTCACGTTGGATAACGCTCCCAAGGCTCCGGTGCAATGGCTGGACTTGTTTGCCGGCGGTTCCGATCTCGGAGTGTTGGATGTCAGGGGCAAAGGCACGGAAGTCGCGGTGGGCGGTACATCATACACCGTCGGTTCGCTGATTGCCGACCCCTCCAACGACAACACCAAATATGTGGTGCTTGCCGATGGCACACTCTCGCCATTGAATGGCATGGCCTTGGAAATGTATCAGCTGAGCCTCGGTGCCGGTGCGCAAACCATTACCATGACCGCACAGGAACAGCAGCAGGCCGGGTTCCGTAATGCCACCGGTTCCATCGTTCCCGATGATTGGCCCGATGGCCAATTAACGCCGATGAATTCCGGCAATGGCACTTGCGCTGCGTTGGAACCGTCCAAATTCCAAACCGATACCACGCATAATGCCGCTGCCGGCATCACCTTGGCGACCATCAGTGACGACAAGAACCGCCCGCAACGTACTGATTCCGGTACCACCATCATCAATGGCAGCGGTGCGCTGCTGCGCACGGTAGACAGTGCCGGCGGTACCACCGGCGCATTGTATGTGGTCGATGGCACCGGTGTGGCCTACCCGGTTCCGGACGATACCGAAGAAACATTGAAGCGACTGGGCTTTACCAAAAATGATGTCACCGCAATACCCCGCTCCTGGATCAACGTATTCTCCGCCGGAGTGGCTTTGAGCAGCAATAGCGCCGGACTACAGATTTCAGCGCAGGATCAGGCAGCGGCAACATCGTCGTCAGGACAATCCTCTGCTACTAGCGCAGGCACCGAGGGCACACCCGACGCGAACAGCTCATCCGACTCTTCGGCATCCAGTCGAAAGCAATGATGACGATGACAACACGCACCTCACGAACCCACCGTATTCGCACCGGCATCGCAGCTGCCGCATGCACTGCTCTGGCATGTGGCACGCTTGCAGCCGGGGCACTCTCGCCTACACCGGCATGGGCCGATCAGAACAGCTGTGAAATCGGTAAAACCAACTACATCACCAGCACACCATGGACCGAGGATGCGCTCGGCATGACCACGGTGCGGTCTCTGGCGGATGGCGAAGGCATCATTGTGGCCGTGGTCGATTCCGGCGTGGACACCAACAACCCGCATCTGGCTGGCGACGCAGTGCTGCCTGGAGTCAATCTGGCGGGAGACAACGTTCAGGATGGCCGCACTGATAATTACGGGCATGGCACGGTTGTGGCGGGCATCATCGCCGCCAGAAAAATAGAAGGCTCTTCTCTGATGGGCATTGCCCCCAAGGCCACAATCCTGCCGGTGCGCGTGTATAACTCCATCGATAATTCCTCCAGTCATTCGCAAGGCGGTCCCAGCCCGGACGTGCTGGCTGATGGCATACGGTATGCCGCCGATCATGGTGCGCAGATCATCAATATCTCGCAAAGCACCGTGGCTCCCAGTGGCACCTTGCAACTTGCCGTGCAATACGCACAAGCCAAAGGTTCCCTCGTGGTTTCCAGCGCAGGCAACCGCAACACCTCGTCGTCCACGCAGGATGGGCTTCGCTACCCTGCCGCATGGAAGGACGTGTTGGGCGTGGCGGCTGCGGACACGTCCTTCCATGCGTCATCCGATTCCATCAGTGGCGAGCAGGTAGACATTCTTGCCCCCGGGGAATCCGTGCTGTCCACGATTCCGAGAGGCGTGGATTGCGTCTTTTCCGCCGAATCAGCATCTTCCAGCTACGCCACCGCATATGCCAGTGGTGTAGCGGCTTTGGTGGCGCAGCGTCATCCCGATGAAAACGCCTTGCAATGGCTGCAGCGAATCGAAGCTTCCGGCAACCGCCCGGACCCCGACGCACGCGACGATAATCGCGGGTGGGGGCAAATCAACCCGTATGGAGCCATCACCATCACGCTGGCCAACGGCATGCGCGGTCCAGGCAGCACACAATATGAGCCGTACACGCCTCCTCGCACCCAGCAGGCACAACATCTTAAGGTCGAGGCCACCATGCATTCGGATGGCACGGTAAGTGCTGTCTTGGCCGTAGTAGGTGCGGCCGCGATTCTGGTGATCATCACGCTGATTGCTTTGCGCATCGCCAAAGACGCGAAGCACAGCGCAGATGAATGACAATCCCTAGACGGTAATCAAACATTCAGGCCAATCAGTTCATTGGTGCCATGGGCGGCAGGCTGGAGGGCGCGTAGGCGAGCTGTGCCAGGAATGTGCCGCTATCTCGACTGACCACCTGCACACGACCGGGCACCAATGGCTTCGGCTTGGTTTTGCCAATAAGCTGTCCCTCATTCGGATCGCCCGAGAACAGCAAACCGGTGACGGCCAGATCCTGGAAGGATTGCAGCACCGGATCATACAGGGATCGACTGGCACCACCAGTGCGGCGCGTCAGGAATACATGCAGGCCGATATCGGAAGCCTGTGCAAGCAAAGGCACGATTGGTTGAATCGGATTGCCTCGTGAAGTGGAGACCAGATCGTAGTCGTCAATCAGCACGTAAGCGTCGGAGCCGGTCCACCACGAGCGTCGACGCAACTGTTCCGTGGTGACGTCCGAGCCCGGAATACGTGTGGCCAGGAAGGCGGCAAGATCGTTCATCGCCTGACTGGTTTCCTCATGATTGGTCAGATACTGGCCAAGGTACTTGTCATTCACCTCATCAAGCAGAGCGCGGCGATAGTCGACCAGGAAGATCTTGGCCTTGCCGCCGGTCACGTCGTAAAAGCGCTCGATTTCCTGAGCAATCAGACGCAGGAACGAGGACTTGCCGGAGCGAGAGTCGCCGAACGCATACATATGCGGCGCTCGCACGGGGTTGAACAACACAGGCTTCAAGTCGGCTTCGTCCACGCCGAGTACGAAACGACTGTTACGCGTCTGTTCCGGCACGGTGGTCAGGAAGGCGTTGCGAGACAGCATGGTGGGCAGAAGACGCAGCTTTGGTGGCTTGGGGCCCTTCCAAGCGGCATTGACCTTGGCGATGAGATCCTTGATGCCGTCCGCCATGGAGTCGGCTTTATGATCGCCGTCGATGCGCGGCAATGCCACCAGAATATGCCGCTTGCTGGAAGCCAGACCACGGCCAGGCATGCCCTTAGGCACGGTGATGGCCACTCTGCGGTCGATTTCGGAATCAGCCGGATCACCTAGTCTCAGTTCCAGACGAGTGCCCATAAGATCCTTGATGTTGGCTCGTAGATCCATCCAACGGCTCGTGGAGATGACCACATGCACGCCGAACGTCAGACCGCGAGAGACGATATCCAATACCTTGGCCTGTAGGTCTTCATATTCCGTGCGGAAGTTCTGCCATCCATCGATGAACAGGAATACCTCACCATAGCCGTCATCCGCTTGGCCCTTGGCTCGCATCTGGCGGTAAGTGCCAATCGAATCGATCTTATGGTTCTTGAAGTAACGTTCACGGGCGTTGATGATGCTCACCACTTCAGCGAGCATACGGTTGACGCGCTCATCGTCACCACGAAGAGCAACACCAGCCACATGCTGCAGGTCTTCCATACCGGCGAACGTGCCACCGCCCAGATCCAGCGCATAGCACTGGACTTCAGTGGGACTATGCGCCAACGCAAGCGAAGCCACCATGGTGCGCATGAACGTGCTCTTACCGGTCAACGGGCCACCGGCGATAGCCACATGGCCGCCCGCTCCAGACAGGTCGAGGCTCAATACCTCGCGTTTCTGTTCCTTGGGCTTGTCTTCCAACGCCACTGGCACGGATAAGTACCCCGCCTTGCGTCGGGAGGGGGAAATCAGCCCATACTGCGCGGTGGCGGTCAAGTCGGGGAAGAACTCGTCGAGCGTGTTCGGCACATTCAGCGGCGGCAACCATACCTGATGTGCAGGCTTACCGCCAGCACGACGCATCTGATCCACAGCCACGTCGAAGTTCGAGGGATTGGTGTCCGGCTCGCCTTTCGGAGCTCCGGACACATAGGATGCACGGAAGCGAATCATGGTGCTTGGGTCTGGCTTGAGGTAACCGACACCAGGGATGCTGGGCAGGGTGTAGGCGTCCGGTACACCGAGCACCACACGTGATTCCGAAGCGGAGAACGTGCGCAGGCCGATACGGTATGACAAATGCGAATCCAAGCCACGCAGCTTGCCCTCCTCAAGCCGCTGGGAGGCGATGAGCAGGTGGACTTCCAGAGAACGGCCCAGTCGGCCGATGTTCACGAAGGAATCGACAATGTCCGGTTTGGCGGCCAACAGTTCAGAGAACTCGTCGCATACCACGAACAGTGCAGGCAACGGTTCCAAATCGGTACGCCCGTTGAGACGAGCCTTCTCATAATCGGATACGTTGGCGAAGTTGCCGGCCTTGCGCAGCAGTTCCTGCCTGCGTGTCATTTCACCGGTCAAAGCGTCTTGCATACGATCGACCAACGAGGCTTCCTCACCAAGGTTGGTGATGATAGAGGAGATATGCGGCATGCCTTCCATACCGGCGAAGGTGGCACCACCCTTGAAATCGATGAGCACAAAGTTCAGCTGATCAGGGCTGTGCGTCAACGCCAACGACAACACCAGCGTGCGCAACACCTCCGACTTACCGGAACCGGTGGCGCCGACAAGCACACCGTGCGGGCCCATGCCATACTGGGCGGATTCCTTGATGTCGAGGTACGTGATGGAGGTGTCCGCGTTGAGGCCGATGGGCACACGCAGTCGTTCCTTGCCGGTTTTGTATGCCCACAGGCGGTTCAAGTCGATGTGATGGATATCCGCGATGCCCAGCAGATCGGCCAATTCGGAGGACTTCTTGGCGTGGGAGGCTTGTTCCTTGTTGTCGCCGTTCTCCTCTTCGCTGGGCAACTGTTCCAGTCTGGAGGCCACGGCCTTGGCTTCCTGAATACTCAGGCTGTCCGGGGCACAGGTGTCCACGCGCTCCGATGATGTGATGATCTCAATCTGGTTCACCGTGGAAGTGCGTACCACGTTCAGACCCATTTCGATGGAGGATTGGGAGAAGATGACGCGCAACACGTGCTCTTCTTCAAGATCGCCCCACTCTTCAGGAAGATCGATAAGGGTGACGCCGTCAAATCCGTCGCGGCGCACCAAGCCATCATCATCGCTGTTGTTCGCGTCACCCTGGGGCACTGAACCATCACGTACCACCAGAATGTACGGCAGAGTCGATTGCCCGGTGCCGGTAAACCGGCTGCGATGCAAAATGTCTTCGCCAATCAGTCGGTTCGCTTCTTCCACGCTGCCAGCGAGCATCACTTCGCCATGGCCAAGCGCCGGATCTTTGGACTCGTCGCTCCATGCGTGGGGCATCTCGCCGATCCAGCGCCACGCGTGCTGCTGTTCGGGGGCCGCCAGCACGATGATCTTCAGATATTCAGGCCCATGCCAGACCGCCGCCTGACATATCAAGGTGCGGGCTAAAGATTGCGCCTGATCAGCGTCACCGAGGATTTCGATACGCTTGTACTTGGGCAGGTCGATGGTGCAAGGCATATCATGCAGATTTTGATGGGCCATCATGAACCGGTGCGCCGCTGAAGCGGAGACCGGGTCCAGTTCGGCCAGCGGAGGCAGCTCCGGCGCCTCCAAGGTAATGCACAATGGCTCGTCTTTAGAACCGATGCGCACATTAAGAAAATCATCATCCGATGGGATGCGCTCCCAGCGGCGTACATGTTCCTGCGCGATGGCCACCAAGGAATCCGGTGTGGGAGAATTCCACAGTTCCGCACGCCGTTGTTTTTTGGCCGCGGTACGAACGGTTTTTCTCAGTTCAGCCAAATATGCCAAGTATTCACGCCGGGACGAAGTGAGATTCGCTTTGCGCTGCGAACGTTGACGCACGCCGTTAACCAGTACGAAGCCCACGGAGGAGAGCATGAACATGCCGCCGGTCAGAAAACCGGTCAGACCGGAATTGGACATGACCATCATCACAATGGCGGAGACACTGCCCAACAGCGGTACCAGCATGGTCAACAGACTGTTGACACCGTCGCTCGGCTCCAATTCAGGCGGGGCCTGCAACACCACCTTGCCGTGAGGCACTTTGGGCTGGTCTATGCGGGAGGATACCTGTGGCGTTATCTCACTCATTATTTTTTCTCCCTGTTTCTCAGCAGGCTCACACTTATGGCGGTGCTTCCTAGGAATATACGTGTGCCAAACGCTATTTCGGTACGCGCGCCCGCCTCAAGATGTTTCACGGCACCGTCTTCGGTCAGAATTTCCGTGCCGTTGGTGCTTTCCAAGTCAGTGACCCACATCCGGCCGGACGCAATCTCCAACAATGCGTGTGTACGGGATATGGTGCCGGTGGTGTCTGGTACTCTGACCAGCACGTCGTTTGGGTCGCTACTGGTGGGGCGGCGACCCAGCAGAGCACGGCTGGGAATATCCAGATGCACACCATTGCCGTTTTCGAAATACAATACCGCCACCTGTTTGGCAGCTGCCGGTTTTGCCGGCACGGGACGCTGGGGCACAGCCTGAGGAACGGCCTTGGGAACAGGCAGTGGTCCAGTGGGTATTGGTGCCGCCGAAGATGATGGCACGACCGGGCTTGTTCCGACGGTTGGCAATGCAGGCGGCACAGCATGCACTCGCGCTGAAGTCGTGCCCGCCGGCGTGGGGATGGCAATCGTTGCAGCACCACTGCTGTGCCGCGGCATGGCAGTCTGGGACACTGCAGGAATTACAGGTTTTGCTGTATTGGAAGTAACAGACGGTACAGGGCTGGGCACTGCTGGAGAGATGGTGGGGGCCGCAGGCACCGGTTGAACGGATTCGGTTTGCACAGACTGCACCTGTATGGCGGTAGACGATGATTGCAATGTCCCGGCATGCACCTGGGCAGGCCGTACGGACGACGGCTCTATGGCAGCAGGTACCGCGCGCAAAGCCCTGAATGAATCCGAACGGCCGGAGGGTGTGGGCGCAGTGGCTGGCGGAAGAATACCGCCGACCATCGCCTCCAAATCTTCATCCTCATCATCAAAAGTAGAGTCAAATCTGGTGCTGGTACTGGTACCGGTATTATCGGTGATGGCATTACCCGTATCAGACATTGCCGTCACATACTGCACACGCGTATCAATTACGGCAGTGCCGGACAGCCGATCCTGCAATCCGCGATGACGTACCTGGTCTAGTGAAGAGGTCCATTCCAGCATAAATGCGGCGACAATCGCCACCAAACAGCCCAATGATGTGATCAATACACGCGCCAACGCACGCCACGGACCGGCAGGTAGCAGACCAGCGCCCGGCTGCCCCATATCCGCAGTGTTGCGCACCACACATAAGCCCAGTATTGCCTTGCCGATGGTACGACCGCGGCAAGCCTCCCACCCCCAGTTCAGGGCGACAGCCTGTATTGCGCACAAGACGGCCAATATGGCGTTGCGGCTGAGCGCCAAAGTGACGCCGCCCACCACTGTTACAAATGCTACGTCAATCAGTAGCGCGAGCATACGTCGCCCGGCCGTAGCATAACGGTATCCCTCCCCCACCATGGGATGGGTCACGGACGGACCGGGACGTGGTGCAGGAGCTTGGGAAGCAATGGGCATGGGCGCTGCGGTCATGACATAAACCCCCGAATCATCTCCATGGCGTTTGAGGCGAGGAACGCCGCTGGTCCCATCAATGCAAGACTACCGGTGGTGACCCAGTCGCCGACACGAGACAACATCAGCGACTTGAAGCCGCCCGATACTGCCAATGTGGCGGCGGCTATCACTATGCCCACGGCTATCAGCCCGAATACCAACCATGTCACGAGCCAACGCCAATCGTCATGATTGGTCAGCGTGATCAGGGCTGCTGCAGGCAATAATACCGCGCATGAACGCATAAGCATACGTTCCAGCGCACTGCCCGCGGTGCGCGGCCGGAGCAACAGATAGCAGGGCAATAACACCGAATATGCGCCGAAGCCGATAGTGGTGAAGAGATCCGGTTCGGCAGGCACAGTGAGGCATAGCACAACATATCCGGCAGCAATATATAGATGCCCAACCACAAGACCCATGGTGTATTCGGCAGAAAAAATAGTCATGTCTTCGCTGATGTCATGGGTATAGAGCGGACGTGAATTTTCCGGAACCGCGCCTCGAACCGTCCAACGCTGGGACATGTATCGACGCCATTCGATGAGGTACCGGTCCGGCACCCGCAAAATCACATTCGCTTGGGCATGCACATACCATGCACCGCCCACGGAGCAGGCCGCTGCGATTACCGGTGCGGGAATGGCGAATATTACTACTGCGATAATGAATAGCGCGATAATAACGGCTGCGGTGATGAGCAGTCGGGCAAGGGCTACTGTAATGCGGCCCGAAGCCGCGTATTGGATATATGCCGCCATAACGGCCACAAGGGTCGCAGAGAGGAAGACCGCCAGTGCCGCAGAACGAGTAACCGACATAATCTGCGCAATACGGGCAAGCGCTGGGCCCGCAGCTATCGCGGCGGCAACGACCGTGGCCAAGGAGCCGGCATAATCGACGCTTCGATGCCAGTCGGTCCTCACCGTCACATGTGCGGCGTAGTAGGACAGTAATGCCAACACTGTGGCGGTGAACGCATTAAATACAACGGCACTTACGGTCACGGCATCTTTAGCGGAGGCATCCACACCGATGAGTCCACTGACTAAACCCTGAAACACGGCAGAATCGGTGGATGCGGCACGACCACGCATTACACCATCGAAACCGAATACCGCGAATGCGACGCATAACGAGGCGGCCACAGCCCATGCCACGGCAACATTCACCCGTTGGCGCTCATAGGCATCCTGCGCTGCCATAGCCATGCCCTTCTCCCCGTTCTCCTCATCTCCGAAACCCCTCGAAACGGCTGCTCCTCCTAAGAATACGCCATACCGTTTCGTGAGGGAATCATACGGTCAGCAGCACGGACAGCCCGCCATCACACGTACCGGCACAACTCCTGCGCCACCGGCAGCATCTGCGACTCCAGTTCCGGGGTCATATATTGCCATTCCAAAAGACGATGAACGCTAATCGGCGTCCACAAATACGCCAGCCCATCCGCCACCAACAAATTGAGACGGGCAGGAGACGACGACAGGATACGGAACACCTCAGGAGACAAGCCACCCACCGTCTGAGGCCTCGGCTTGCCCTTCAAATCCGTAGTGGTGCACCACGCATACCCCGACATCCGAGAACGCACCGGCAACACCACTGTCTGCAACGACCAAGCGGAGTACATCGTCCACCAACTGAGATTGTCCATCACATTCAACTGGAACGTGACCCAAGGCCCCTTGGCGTAAAACCACTGCGTATTCGCAGTACGCGGCATCTTCGGCGCACGCATGCCGATGGCATCATGCAACAGGACCTTATCGAACGTCCACGGCCAAGACGGAATCGGCACCCACCCACAAGCCCGCATGGACCGATCCCAAACCTCAACAACATCCATACCATCACCTTTATCGACGACAATGGAATCAGCGTGATTGCTGACGCTCGCGAAGCTGCCGGAGCTGCTGCGCCGTGGAATCGTCCTCCGGAAGCTCGCTGACCGCGGTGCGCATGGCATCCAATGCCTTGGCCGCCTGGGCACGCACCTCACGTGCCTCGGCAGAAGTATCCAAGCCCATGATGATGTCGCGCTCGCAGGTCTGCCCCATATCGATGCGCTGCTGCAGCACCTGCCAAGCACGGCCCTGCTTGCCCGCACGGCGGTCCTCGGCGTACTGCTTCCGACGCTCCTCACGTTCCTCGGCATTCTTCTTGCGCAGCTCATCCAGCTCCTTCTGCTTGGTATCCACCAACGTGCTCAGCTGCTGGACCTGCGCCATGAATTGTTCAAATCCTTGTGAAGCCATGTGTATATCCTCCTCTGCTCCGCGGCTCAGGTGCGTTCAAGACTGGTAGCAAATGATTTCGCCTGCTGGGCCAATGGGGAAGCCGCCGCCGTAACCGCCTTGAACGACTGCGCGGCATCATACAAGCCCTGAACAATATCGTAACCATTCTGAATGAGGGAAATGACAGGTCCTGCATGCTTGGCCGCCACGACGGCTAGACCGACACCGGTCCACGCCCATTCAACAATGTCCATGCACAGGTCGATGAGCTCCTCAATGACATCCAGCGCATAGTCGAAGCACTTCTTGGCCACATCCACCAACGCATCAAGACCATCCGCGATCTCACGGCAGATATCGGGACCGCCCTCGAACATCTGACCGATCTGGTCGTTGCACAACGAATACCGGTCGAATGCCTCGCCCTTCCACGATGTCCGGATCTGCTGCTGGGCCTGCTGCAATCCCGTATGCATCGTTTCCAGATTGGTGGCGATGCCACGCCAATCCTGAGCGGACTGGGACAATTCATCCCAATCGCCACCGAACGGCTTGCGCAGAATCTCATCGACGGGGTTCGTGATATGCAAGACATTGCACACCGTGTCGATCACACCAATACCCATACGAGCCCAAGACAAACCACTAGAAAAATATCGAGTGACATTTCTAGCACTCACCAAACCATGGCTCATGCCATCTCGAAGATCCTGCGTTCTACCAGCCGCGATACTCAGGGGAGATGTGCTGTTGTCCCACCATCGATCAAGAGAGCTATTCATACTCTGAATATTTGTGGCCCCCAGAAGATCGCTAACCCCGTCACGAATATCGGCAATATTGCCGGACTGGAACTTCTCACCGGCCTCAGCCAATTTGTATCCAGAAGATATTAAGTCCCCCTCGTTGGCCTGTATGCCGGTACCAGTGTTGTCATTGTCTCCAATATCGATGACGTCCGGATTGTAATCCTAGTTCTCGTACAGGTTACCGTGCTCGACATCGCCGCCACCATTCGCTGCCGCGACAATGAACACCACACGAGCCGAAGCATGCCTCAGCCATTCGTTCATGCCGTCACCCCCTTGTTACCACCAAACGTAATCGTGATCGAGCCATTTGCCGGGGCACCGCCCCAGACGCCATCCGAAAGCGAATTCGTTTCCGGCAGCTCGATCTCTTCGCGTCTGTTGAACAGTTCCTTGAGCTCGTCAACGGATCGGTGCAACGGGTCGGTCTCGGCCAGTGTCTGCCAAGCCTGTTCCTCGCCCTTGCTCACCTCGGTCTGGTAACTGTCCTCGGCCGTTGTCCCAGTCGCGGCGGAAGCACCGTCCGATACCCCCGAGCCCGCATCACCCGATGCTGCGGCACCGTCGCGCACGGCATAGCTACTCTCATAGATACCGTCGCCATCCGTATCCACCTGAACGTATCGTGTGCTGCTGCCCTCGGCGCCGGGAACGACACGCACGCTGGCATCCTGACCGTCCTTGAGCTCCAGATGAACATCATTGGCGCCATCGTTGTCGGTGTCGAAGGAGATGCCACTGGTCTGCGCGGAATCAGTACCGAACGAACCACCGTTCTTGTTCAGCGTCACGGTTCCGTCATCGTTGAAACGCACACCGGTGGAATCCAGGTCGGCGTTCACCGAATAATCGACCACGCCATCGCCATCCATATCGATATCCACGCTTTCCGTGGTGTCCACCCGTTCCGGCTTGGGAATCGTGGTGCCGTCATGGCTGGGCGGAGTGGGAATATCCGGAATATCGGTGGCATTCGTATCCGGGTCGAGACTGCCGCCAATGTCACCCGCCATATCGGAATCCACATCAACGGGAGCATCATTCCGGTAATTCCCAGAAGCATCCTGCTGATAGGTCGGCTGACTCGGCATCTGATAGTTCGGCATCGAGGGAGCGCTCGCCGCACCACCGGAGCCACCGGCCGAATATCCGGAGCCACCGCCGGAACCGCCACCGGAATAGCCTCCGGTGCCGCCGGATGTCTGGCCCTGCTCCAGTTCACCGACCTTTTCCTCCAGTTCACCGACCTTGTCGCTCAACTGCCTGTTCTGCTGTTCAAGGTTCTCGATCTTGTTGAGCAGGTCCTGAATGGAATCGGAGTTCTTCTGGTCGCCCTCGGTATAGGCGGCAATGGCATCGGTGATGTCCTGGGACATGGTGCTCATCAGCGAACCCAGACTGGACAGATAATCCAGCGTGTTCTCCTTGGCACTGTCGTAATCGCCTTTCACCAGCTGCAGCACCAAACCAAAGCTGGGGTCCAGTTGTTTGCTTTGCAAGCCGAACCCCATTTTGGTGAACCCCGAGGCCGCGTCATTGTAGCCCTTGGCCAAATTGGCAAGCGCGCTTTTGCTCACCTGAATCTGATCACTCATGAGCGCTCCTTTCCCCTAGCTGATCCGGGCGTCAGTCGCCGGCCGGCCTGGCACGATGGCCAGCCATGGCACCCACGGACCTGATCGCGATGTCATCATCCTCGAGCTTGGGAGCCATGTACCCCAAACCCTGACGCTTGTTCTTCGACTGGTTCGAACCGGCGGCACCCGGAGCACCCATCATGCCCGGACGGCCAGCGGAAGCCGCCGCCCCGGAAGCGGCACCAGCGGACTTCAGACCGGCCGCCATGCCGGTGGCGCCCGAGATGCCACCCGGCACCACCTGCGCATGGACCGGCGCGTTCGTGAAGAACGAGCCACCCGACACACCCGCGCTGATGCCGACGCCGGCACCGCCAACGCCACCAAGGGACGCACCAGCGCCCAGCCCCGCGGAGGAACCACCCAAACCGGAAGCGGACACCGTCGGCCTCGGCACAACCGGAACCGGCGACAGATCCAAATCGGAATCGACGTCAACGACGTCGTTATCGGTGGGCTTGCGCGACGGAATCGGAATCGACGGATCGTACGGATTATTGGGATCATAAGGGTCGTTGGGATCGTACGGACCATACGGATTGTACGAGTCCGGGCTCGGAGGCGCGGGACGACGAGAATCATCAGGAACCACATACCCCGGACGATCATCGACGTCCTGGCCACCAGAGCCATTGCCACCCTGATCGTTGTTGTACGGACTGGTCCGGCGGTTCCGGCTTATCTGGTCAAAAGCCTCGGCATACTTCCGGTTCTGGGCCGCGTCATTCGGATCATACGTATCATAGACATCCGGAATGCCGTCCCCATCGGAATCCACCCACACGTCCGGCACGCCATCCATGTTGTAATCGTAATAATCCGGCAAACCATCACCATTGAGATCATACGCACCATCACTCAAATACGTACCAGGACCAGGAACACGACCACCAACACCAGACTGATCCCAAATATCAACATCCGTCGGACCAATATCCTGAACATCTCCCGGCTTGGAGACTACTGGTTTTACCTCATATGCACCGTTAGTGGCATGAAGACGTAAGTACTTATAGAAATCAGTAAGTAGCTCCTGAGCTTTGTTCTCCCTGTTCGCGCGCAACTGTTCATTTATTTTTCCTACCGGATCTGTCCAACCAGTAAGAATCTGAATAGTTGCTTTACCAGCAGCAAGCGGAAAAGGCAAGAGAACAGTCGCACCCACATCTGCTATACGTATCGCAGTAGATGAAACAGCATCAAGCTGGTTCCCCGGCAATGACTCCCTTTGCTTCCTCACATACTCAAGAGCATCATTGGCGTTATCAATGATGCTCTGCATCGCTTCAATTTGACTGGATAGGCCATCCGCATAATTTACGGCAAACAGATCTTCTCCATGCTGTTTTGCACTAAGCGCAGTTTGACCAGAGAAAACATCAGTATCGGATACACGTTCAACCACATGTTTCACTGCTTGTTCTGCTTGTTCAGCATTATCAACAGACAGAATTTTTCCCTGTAACTCCCAGTTCGGGCTCTTGGCAATTTCATTGAGACGCTGCTCAATGGGACCTATATTGGAATCAGAACTTGTTATCACTGAATCAAGCAATTGCTCGACAACATTCTTGTCTTTATCCTTGTCAGACATCGATGTCTCCTTTCCCTTCCTAATACTCTCTCTATGGTTTACCGTGCATGCCGGCCCTGGCCGGGCTTATTCCGACCATCGGATTGTGGCGGATACTGTTGTGGGGAATAACCCTGTTCCTGACCATAGCCGCCTGCGACATTGGGAACCTGACTGGCGGGAGGCTGAGGATAGGGTTGGGCCGGCTGAACCGGATTCTGCGGAACCGGATTCGCCTGCTGCTGAGGCTGAGCATACCGAGGAGATACCGGACCGACATTCCGTCGGTACTGCGATGGCACCTGAGCCGGGCCCGGAGCCTGGTACTGCGGCACAGGCCGGGACCCGGGACCGCCATACTGCGGCGAATACGGTCGGTTCGGATACGCCATACCCGGCACAGGCTGACGCGGACCCGCATACGGCGACGGGCCAGCGGCAGCGGCATCCGGCAACGGACGACGACCCTGCTTTCCGCGCTTCGACAACACCACGGCAAGCACGATGCCACCAGCCACAACGAAGACGCCCACACCGCCAACGGCCAGCCACACCCACACCGGCACACCGGACGACTTCACGCCGTCCCTGCCGTCACCGGTATCCGGCAGCACGGTCCTGCCGTCAGACTTGCCTTCAGTCTCGTCCGCGGTCGCCGTGGCGGAATACTTCATGCAATCCGAACCGCCATCAGACCTGCACTGCTCCACCTTCTTCCACGCGGTTTTCTGACGCTCATACTCCCTGCCGATCTCACCGGCCTGGCAAGGAACGGGATACGAGTCGGCGTCGAGCAGGTCGCCGACGCCGTCGGGGTTCTTAGAGCAATCCTGCGCATACCACTTCGCACGATCATCCGACAGCTTCGACGCCGCGGTCACCTGCGCCTCCAAAATCGGATTCACATCCGGATACTGCGTCGGATCCACCGTCAGGAGCCTGGCAACATCCACCTGGCCATAACCCCTCTTATGCCCCGGATCCAGCTTCGCCTCACCCGACCCATTGCCCTTCGTGTTACGCACCAAAGACTGCAGAATCTGATTACCCGTCGCATCAGGCCACTTCTGCACAGCCAACGCCAAATACCCAGACAACACAGCCGAACCAGTCGACGTACCACCCGTATCCACCGAAATGTGTGTCGAATTATCGGACGGACGAAGCACCTGATCACCCGGGGAAAGAATGTTCACGTTCGCATCAGCAACATCCGAAATGCCGGCGATCTGCCCATCAGGACCGACCTCGTTGTTACGGATCACACCGGGAAACGAATTCCAGAACCGAGGGTCGCCGGTCATCACATCCGTGCTACTGCCATTGACAAGGGCATCCGTCTCCTTGTCGTTCGAACGGCCCGACACGATAATCACGCCATGACGCAACGCATCAAGCATCCCATCATAACCATAATCGCCCACAGCACCGATGTTCGACATGTTGATGACACGCGCGCCCCAATCGACCATGGCATCGATATCCTTATCGGCATTCTGCCCGACCATCCCCTGGCATGGGTCATTCGATTCAAGCACGTTGCCACGCCCACCAGTGATGAACAGAACATCAGCCTTCGGCACCAGACCCGTTATCCCCTGGCTCCCATCCCAACTCTTGCCATTGCCCACCAGCCACGTGAGCATGGCCGTGCCGTGCGACGAATAACCACCACTCTCCTTGGACGTGACGGCCGCCTGCAAATCACCATCATCCAACACACACTTGGCCGGTCCATCATTCTCTACATCGACGAACGAACCGACCTGATACTTCACCTTCGCGTCCGACAACCCCGGATAATCCGAAACAACCTGGAAGTCATACATGCCGACCTTCACACCCGAACCATCCAGACCAGCCTCATGCGCCGAGACAACCGCACTGTCCTTCACCGGCCACAAGCCACCCATATCATCCGCATACGCGGACGGCGACAACACCAACAACAAAGAAGCCGCCAACACCCCCGAACACACGGAGAAGACAGGTCTATCTGTGGTCATTACTCCTCTTTTCGCAGCGCTGCACAACGTCAAGATAACAGCAACTATTTAAATCTCATGTACTTCAAATGACTCAATCTCATTTTGCTTGTTTTGCAATTGAGTCTGAATGCTTTCTTCGAATCTCGAGGTATGGGCAGTAGCATCCGCCAAACGCTTACCATAGTCAGCCATATTCTGCGAATAGCGCGTCCGGTCTTCACGAATTACTGCGACGCTGCGGGCCAATGCCTCATTGATTCGCTTGGTGTGTGGATCTTTCCATCCTCCAGTCACCTTCACGCCATAAGTCTCACTCGCGGAATCGTTGACTGACTCCGATGCTGTTTCCAAGCGTGCCGCCAGTCGATTGGCCTCATCGGCATCGTAACGAATCTCTTCCGCCATGGTTCTCCCCCGTCCACTCACATCAACGCATTCACCGCATATACACGCGTTTGCCGTCCCACACCAACACCGCAATGGAACGGCAAACACAGCACATCAAAGAATCGGCTCAATCAGCCGAAGAAACCGGCGGCCTTGCGGTCGCTGGCGGTGTAGCCACTCGAAATCTCAGCAGTGGCCGAAGCGATCTGCGCAAGAATGTTGCGCACATCGTTCAAATCGGCGTTCCACTTGCTCTGCGCCTGAGCATACGCCTGCTGCGCGGAACCATCCCAGTTCCGCTTCAGCTGGCTGACCTTGGCGTCCAGATCATCCAGCTTCTGCTGAATGCCGTTAGCACCATTACGAATGCTCTCGGACAGGGCCTGCACCTGAGCCGGATTCACGGCAAAAGAACCAATAGCCATAATATTTCCTTGCTTTCCTTATCTGCCTGATACTTGTTTCCCCGAACCAATCAGCTCAGCATGCTGGCGATCTTCGAGGTGGACTGCTGGGTCTCCTGCTCGTAACGCTCCTGCTCCTGCTCCGTGGACCGCAGGGACTGCTCCAGCTGGTTCAGCTGGTTGTTGATGCTGGAAGTCTTCTCATCCCAAGCATTCACCATGCGGGTGAAAGCGGTCGCCGCGTCACCGGACCAGTACGATCCCATCTGCTCGATCTCGCCACGAACCCTGGTGATCTCCTGCTGGATGCCCTGCCTCGCCTCCGCAACGGCCTGCTGGCCCTTCGCAAGCGCGCCGGCTTCAGCGGAAATATGTTCTGCCATGGCCCATCTCCTTAACTCTTCCCGGCTCACGCCGTCATTGGTCAATTACGCCGAGGAGCTTCAATAAAAGAACCCCCTACAAGAAACTAAGCATACTCCCACATTCTGTTCAGCCAAAGCCCCTGTCATTGTCAAGAAAGGGAACAAGGACGAGCAGCAGATGCCCAGGCCCGGCAAACCAGATACCGGACCGGACATGACGAGGCCCCCAACGATGCCGTACAGACTGTACAGATGGCGTGCGGCATACTAAACCGGCGGCGTCCAGCCCAGCTGCTCGCGCCAGCCATCAGGCGGGAACGGGTCCGTGTTCCACGCGCCAGTGCCCGGAACATCATTGAGCAGTATCCCCCGATCCGGGCCGAACAGCCAATCCGCAAGCCCCGCACGGCAACGGGCCGCGCGAAACCCGACATAATCCATCGCAGACGGATCCAACCCCGCCACACCACCGCGCACCCGGTCGAACAGCATATCGCGATGTTCCTGCAATAACGGCACATACTTGGGGTTCGCGGCATCGGACGCACGGAACACGGACTGGCAGAACGTACGATTGCGATCCGATATGCTGGAGCTGATCATCGATTCGGCCCACCCATGCAGACCGACCGTGAACCACTGGTCCAACAGCCAGAAAGCACCCAGATCACGCGCGATCCCATCCAACGGCGTGGCACAGGGCAACTTCCGCTCCCACTTCAGCAATGACCTGTACGTGCGCCGGGCACCCACCGGCATCAACAGCGAATCCGGCCGATCGTAACAATAAATACGAGACGGACCATACTTGAAAATATGACGCGTGGGCCCTGACGACCTCTCAAAGAACGGCATGACACCACCATACGACCAGCATCGCCGCGTACGCAATACACATCACACGCGGCCGGCAAGAAAACCGCACAACTCCTGCGCCACCGGTAGCATCTGCGACTCCAAACCGGGGTTCATGAAACGGTCGTAGATATTCCACCTATCGCACAGGGACACCCACAGATACGCCCGCCCCGAAGCAACAATCACATTGGGGCGCAACGGATGAGCGGACAATACCTGCAACACATTCTGCGGCGGCCCCACCAACTGTGGCCGAACCGCATGCCCCAACAAATCGCTTACCGAGCACCACGCATACCCCCTGCGAACGAGCCGGCACAGGCAACACCACCACCTGCATATACCGCATGGCGTAATTACTCAAAAAGCCATTATTGTCATACACATTCAGCGTGAACGTCAGCCACGGTCCCTTGCTGTAGAACCTGTTCACCCGCATATTACGCACGGCTTCGCCACGAAGCACCACCGTGCTTCCAGCATCGACGGTCCGTTTGGCCTGCCAATCACGCGCATGGACCGAATACGTGACCGAAGAAACTCCGGGAGCCGGCTCATAACGGATCTCAACCAGCACAGGAACCCCGAAACCACGGAAAAAGCCCAACACATCATCGCAATGCAAACGCACGCCACCATGAACGACGCGATGACGCCGTTGCGATACCAATACCGCCACGTCGGCCACATGCGCTGCCTGACACGGACCATACGCCAGCCGAGCAACGAACCAGCCACCACGAACACGCACCAGACAACAATGCCGTACCGGAAAACCCTACCCACCCAGAAAGGAAAACCAGATTTATCAGCATTCAGCAGCCACAGCACGCCGACGAACACCACGGCCTCCAGCATGCACCACGGCCAATCCAACTGCCGACGAACAACCGCACCGGCAACAGCATCCACACGATCCCACATCATCAACCTTCTCTCATCAAAAACCGCTTCGTAAGGCAACCATACAGTCAGCAGTACGGACAACAAGCCGGCTATCACACGTACCAGCACAGCTCCTGTGCCACACAAGCAGCATCTGCGACTCCAGCGCCAGGGGCCATGTACCGCGAATCATTGTCGCACACATTGATCGGCGTCCACAGGCAAGCCAGGCCATTCGTCACCTTCATGCTGTCATGATTTCCGTGGAAGGCCGGGGTGAGCGCTGCAGAAGCGCAGACGATGGCCAGTGGGGTCTGTTCGTCCGTCCGCCATGGACAGTGGCCGGCCGAATACAGCCTCATGCCTGTGGGACGGCACGCGGATTTGGCCGGTTTCCGCGCGGCGTCCCGCAGGAACGTGGGATGGTAGAGAAATCAATCGTTTGACGTTCGTGGTGTTCCACACTATCAACCGCCAGAACCGCGCAATCACGCCAATCCCCGTTACGGACCATAATCATCCCCCGGGCTCTCTGCGGGACGGCAGACGAAAAACCGCGAAATCCGCGCGTCGTCCCGCACTTCGCCCGGTCCACGAACAGGACAAGCATCACCGATAGACCGAACACACATCTACAGCCGCGACAAGAACCCCAACAGCTAGCCGCCCGCCCCGGATATCGCCGTCCAATAGTAAATCGAGCCCAAAACGCAAACCCAAAGCACTGACTCAGATAATAAAACTCGGATTTTCCACCACAGACAGCGAGAAACTCTCCCCTATACCAAGTAGCGTACGTGCCACCTTGCTCGATAGACGAACAATGAGAAGTATCGGTTAACGGGCATGCCGGGCAGGTCGATGGGCTCTGGCGCGGGAACGAAGACGGCGTACCAGCACGAATGGGCCGGCAAACGTGATCGTATACAACACGACGGCGAGGAACACGCTGAGCCATGCGGTGAACATGCCCAACGGCATCTCCTCTACCGGAGTGGTCTCGGCTATGCATGCAACGATCTATCACTCCGATGTTGTGGTCAGTATGCGCGGCAGTTGTTCGTCACGGTTGAGGAAAGAACGCGTTTGGCAACGAAGTAGCGTACGCCGGCCTTCCTCAGTGCGGGTGTATACCATGGTGCAATGCGTCAGGCAGCGGTCCAACTGCCGGCGCAGTATTTCGGCGTCCTGCTGGCGGCGGGCAAATATGGACGGGAATGGGAAGCTTACACCGTACGTGCGCACGCCCCATTCCTTGCCGATGATGACATATCGCGGATTGTTGATGGGCGCGAGTAGCTCCTTCATAACGCCGGCGAACAGCACCTGCTCGCGCCGCGAACCACCAATCAGCATGGCACGCAACGCCGTGAATCTGCGACGTGTCTGGCGGATCGAGGAAGTCACTCACCTCTTTGCCTACCGCGTTGGTTTCTAGGCGCTCAGGTTCCGCAGTCGCCAAATGCCAGACATTGGCCACCTTATCGGGGTCTGCGGCCACGCTGCGGTTGGCGGCCATGCTGTATGCTTCACTGCATCAGTGTAAGGCATGAATCAATAGGTTTTGAGCCCCAGATCGATGGTGAGAATGATGCCGGCGATTACGGCGGCGGCGCGCATGATGTTTGCGGGAATCTTGCGGGTGATGGGCGGGGCGATGTACCCGCCGATGAAGCAGCCGATGCACAGCATGATGGCGGCCGGCCAATCGACCGCGCCTTGGATGATGAATACCACTGAGGCGCTGATGTTCGCGCCTGTGCCGATCAGGGTTTTCAATGCATTGATCTTGTGGAATGGGCCGATTTTGGCGGCATCAAGCATGGCGAGAGCCAGGGTGCCGGCGCCCGCGCCGAAGTAACCGGAGTAGATGGCGACTGCCACCACGCCCAGCCATACCCACCAGGAATCCTGGCTCATGGGCTGCACGAGTTGTTCCGGCGGGCGGTGAGGTGCGGTAGGGGTGGTTGCGCGCTTGGCGGCATCAGTGGCATCGGTGGCTTCAGTGGCTTCGATGTGCTTGAGTTGCGCGGTGGCATCCGCGGCGGCCTGCTTGGCCTGCATGCGGCCGCGCGGATTGATGGCGATGATCAGCGAGCTCAGCAAAATCAGCACTGGTGCGGCGAATTCAAAGACACTCGGGTCGAGTTTGAGCAACAGAAACGCACCGGCCACCCCGCCGAACGCGCCAATGACCACATACGTAATGGAGCGTACCGCTTGGCCTTTGAGTTCTTTGCGCGCGCCCATCACGCCACCGATGCCCGTGCCGACCACGCCAACGGTGTTAGAAGCGTTTGCCAATACAGGCGGAATGCCGAACGCGAGCAAGGCCGGGTATGAGACCAGTGACGATGCGCCTACCGCATAGCCCACGAATCCTGCGCCGATTCCGGCCAACAGAATCAGTAGTAATGAAGTTATGGAAAAGCCCGCAATCATTCCCCGTATCCTTGTCGCTCATCGACCGGCACATTGCCGGCCTTGAGCGAGAATACGCTGTTGAGGATTGGTTGCGGGTTTTATGTTGGAATGTGGACGTAGCTCCTCGCGGAAGCGATTCCCTCAGTCGCCTGAGGCGACAACTCCCCTCGCACCCGAGGGGAGCCAGAAGGAAATCAGAGCGCTTCGTTGTATTCGCGAACCTTGAGGGTGCGGTGGGAGGATGCCACGTTTTCGACGATCAGACGCTTCAGGGCGTTGTCGGCGGCAATGTGCTCGTCCAGCCAGGCGTCACCGAGCTTGACCAGCGTGGCGGGATCGGCGTAACCCGGGTACAGGCCGTTGAGCAAAGCCTCGGCCATGTGATAGGTCTTGTTGGCCCAGACCCAGTCCACAGTCTCGAAGTACTTGGCGGCGAACGGCTCGGCCAGATCGGGGCGCGGGGTGGCGGAGAAGCCACGGGCCACGGCTTCGAGCTGGGAGTTGGTCAGCTCGTCGTTATGGAGTGCCTGATCCCAAGCCCATTCCTTGGCTTGCGTCGTGGCCATGGAGGCGCGGGCGCCGTAGGCGAACTCGCGGTTTTCCGTGGTCTCCTTCTTGGCGAGCTGCGCGTCCACGTCGTCGTTGGTCATCTCGTTGACGGAGGTGAGCGCTTGGACGATGGTCCACGTGAAGTTGTTGTCGATTTCGAGGCCTTCAAGACGCACGGTGCCGTCCAGCAGACCGTGTGCGTTGGCGGCGAATGCGGCATCGCCCTCCTCGCCATAGCCCAGGTAGGCGGTGGCGAGCTGGAACTGGGTGTCGGAACCGGCCTCGGCGGCGTTGGCCAGGGTCCACAGTTCGGCGGCCACGTGGCGCAGCACATCGTCGCGGCGGGCGGGCGCCACGTAGTGGTGGGCGGTGGTGCTCATGCAGGCCAGCGCGTAACGGAAGGTGGTGGACTCGGTTTCGGTGGACAGCAGGCGCAGGGTCATGTCCACGAAACGCTCGGCCGGGAACTCGCCGTCCCGGGTCATGTCCCAGAAGGCGAGCCAGGTCACGGCGCGGGCCAGGGCATCGTCGAAACGATGCAGGTTGGCTTCGGCGAATGCCTGGGATTCGGCGTCGAAACGGATCTTGGTGTAGGTCAGGTCATCGTCGTTGACCAGCACGAATGCCGGGCGCGGCTTGCCTGCCGCGGCCTCGACGATGGTGGTTTCGCCATCCACGTCGAGTTCGAACTGCTCGGTGCGCACGATCTTGCCGGTTGCGGCGTCTTCATTGTAGAAGCCGACGGCCAGGCGATGCGGGCGCAGCACCGGGTGTTCGGCCGGCGCGCTCTGGGTGAGCTTCAGTTCGGCGATGGTGCCGTCCGCGTTTACGGTCAGGTCGGTGGCGATCGTGTTGATGCCGGATTCCTCCAGCCACTTGGCGCTCCAGGCCTTGAGATCGCGGCCGGAGGTCGTCTCCAGTTCGCTCAGCAGGTCGGCCAGGGTGGCGTTGGAGTAGGCGTGGCGGTTCAGGTAATTGTGGATACCTTCGAAGAACTGCGTGCGGCCCACATAGAATGCCAGCTGCTTCAGCACGGAGGCGCCCTTGGCGTAGGTGATGCCGTCGAAGTTGACATAGGTGTCGTTGAGGTCGTTGATCGGGGCGACGATCGGGTGCGTGGTGGGCAGCTGATCCTGGCGCAACGCCCAGCTCTTCTCGCCGGAGCAGAAGGTGGCCCAGGCGTCGTGCCATTCGGTGGCCTCGGCGGTGGCGAGCGTGGAGGTGAATTCGGCGAAGGACTCGTTGAGCCACAGGTCGTTCCACCACTTCATGGTCACGTAGTCGCCGAACCACATGTGCGCGAGCTCGTGCAGCACGGTCACCACGCGGCGCTCGGCCAGCGCGTCGGTCACCTTGGACTCGAACACGTAGGAGTCGCGGATGGTGACCATGCCGATGTTCTCCATGGCACCCGCGTTGTATTCGGGAACGTAGATCTGGTCGAACTTGGCGTACGGGTAGGGCACGCCCCAGGTCTTGGCGTAGAACGCGAAGCCCTTCTTGGTGATGTCGAACAGGTAGTCGACGTCCTTCGCGAAGGCCTTGGCCAACGACTGGCGGCAGTACTGGGCCATCGGCACGACGCGGCCGTCCTCGTTCAGGTATTCGGTGTGCCATTCGGCGTACGGGCCGGCGCAGATGGCGGTCAGGTAGGAGCTCATCACCGGGGTCGGCTCGAAGTTCCACAGGCGGGTGCTTTCGTTGGGCTTGTCGCCGAGGGTGCCGTCAAGGGTCGTGCGCGAATCGTCCTCGATGGAGGCGACCGGCATGTTGGAGGTGACGATCCAGCTGGCGGGGGCGAGCACCTTGAAGTCGAAGGTGGCCTTCAGGTCAGGCTGGTCGAACACGGCGTAGACGCGGCGAGCGTCCGGCACCTCGAACTGGGAGTACAGGTAGATGTTGCCATCGGACGGGTCGACCGAGCGGTGCAGGCCCTCGCCGGTGTTGGAGTAACGGCACTTGGCTTCGACGGTGACCTCGTTCTTCTCCTTGAGGTCGGTCAGTTCGATGCGGTTGTCTCGGAAGGCCACGGCCGGGTCCAGGGACTTGCCGTTGAGGTCGATGGAGGTCACTTCGTCGGCGATCAGGTCGAGGAAGGTCGACGAACCGGGCTTCGCGTTGAAGCAGATGAGCGACTTGGAACCGAAGTTCTTCGCGCCGACCGTCAGGTCAAGGTCGACGTGATAGTGAATCGGCGCTTCGATAACGGCTTTACGTTCTTCGGCTTCAATACGAGTGAGATTAGAACCGGGCATGACTTCAATTACTCCTTACGGTCGTCCCTGGATAATCCGGACTACTTGGTTTCTACGGTTTCGACGTCCTGGGCGATGTCGGCCACGACGGGCACGATCATCGGCTTGCGGTGCAGCTGGCGCGCAACCCAGCTGCCGAGCGTGCGGCGCATGGTCTGCTGCAGCTTGTAGGTGTCACGCGTGCCCTGCATCATCTGGTCGTTGAGCTGTTCGACGATCTGGTGACGCACCTTGTCGAACTCGCTTTCGTCCTCGGCCACGGCGTTCAGGTAGATCTTCGGGCCGGTGACGACCTCGTGGTTGTCGGTATCGACCACCACGAACGCGGATACGAAGCCCTCGGTGCCGAGAATGCGGCGCTTTTCCAGCTCGTCATCGGTCAGCTCGCCGACGGAATCGCCATCGACGTACACGTAACCGCACGGCACGGAGCCGACGACCGCGGCCTTGCCGTGATACAGGTCGACCACGTCGCCGTCTTCGGCCAAGACCACGTTCTGCGGGTCCACGCCGGTCTTGACGGCGATCAGGCCGTTGGCCACCAGGTGACGGTTCTCGCCGTGGATCGGCATGGCGCACTTGGGCTTGACGATGTTGTACATGTACAGCAGCTCGCCCTCGTTGCAGTGGCCGGACACATGCACGGCGGCGTTGTCGCGGTTGACGACCTTGGCGCCGAGCTGCACGAGCTTGTTGATCACCTTGTAGACGCCGTGCTCATTGCCTGGAATCAGGGAGCTGGCGAGAATCACGGTGTCGAACTCGTTGATGTGGATGTCGCGGTGGTTGCCGTCGGCGATGCGGCCGAGTGCGGCCATCGGTTCGCCCTGAGAACCGGTGCACATGAAGACGAGCTTGTCGTCCTGAATGTCGTTGGCCTGCTTCAGGTCCACGACGGTGCCTTCGGGGATGTGCAGGTAGCCGAGGTCGGCGGCGATGGACATGTTGCGCACCATCGAACGGCCGACGAACACGACCTTGCGGCCGTACTTGTGGGCGGCGTCCACCACCTGCTGCACACGGTGCACGTGGGAGGAGAAGCTGGCGACGATGATCTTGCGGGTGGCCTGGGCGAACGCTTGGTCAAGGGCCGGGCCGATGGAGGTCTCGGGCTTGACGAAGCCGGGCACCTCGGCGTTGGTGGAGTCCATCATCAGCAGGTCCACGCCCTTTTCGCCGATCTTGCCGAATTCGACGAGGTCGGTGATGCGGTGGTCGAGCGGCAGCTGGTCGAGCTTGATATCGCCCGTGTCGATCAGGGAGCCGGCCGGGGTCTTGACGTAGACGGCCAGGGCGTCCGGGATGGAGTGGGTGACGTTGACGAATTCGAGGTCGAAGGGGCCCACCTTGAGCTTCTCACGGCCGGCAACCTCAACCTTGGTGGGGTTCTGGTGGTGTTCCTTGCACTTGGCGTCCACGAAGGCGAGGGTCAGCTTGGAGCCGATCAGCGGGATGTCCGGGCGCAGCTTGAGCAGGTAGGGCACGCCGCCGATGTGGTCCTCGTGGCCGTGGGTGAGCACCAGGGCGTCGACCTTGTCGAGACGGTTCCTGATGTAGCCGAAATCGGGCAGGATGAGGTCCACGCCCGGCTGCTCCTCTTCGGGGAAGAGCACGCCGCAGTCGATGAGCAGCAGGTGACCGTTGTATTCGATCACGTTCATGTTGCGGCCGATTTCGCCCAAGCCGCCGAGCGGCGTGATGCGCATGGAGCCCTTGCGGTACTTCGGCGGGGCGATCAGCACGGCATCCTGCTGAGGTGCGGTGGCCTGCCGGGTGGCGTTGATCTTACGGGACGGCGTACGGCTGTTGGATCCGTTGGCGTTGCGGCCGCGCGCGGAACCGCGACGGCGAGAATTCGTGTTCTTGCTTGTTTTCTTTTGTTCTTGTGCCATAACCTTTTTGGGATTTCTGTTGTGGGGCCTCTGCTCTGTCATGCAGGGGCGGCGGGCTGGCAACCCGTATGCAGCGTTTCGGGCTTACAGCAGTCCGGCAGCGCGCATGCCCTCTTCAGCCTTGTCAAGCTGAGTGGCGTCGGGACCGATGTTCGGCAGACGCATGGTGGTGGAGGGGATAACGCCCTTGACCTTGAGCGCAGCCTTGGCCATGACGGCCTGATAGCCGTCGCCATTCAACGCGTGGACAAGGGGGGCGAGCTGGTTGGCGAGGCGACGGGCGGTGGTGATATCGCCGCGATCGAACGCCTGGACAAGCTGCTGCATGGGGTTGGAGGCGACGTGGGCAATCACCGAAATGATGCCGACGGCACCGATGGAGAGGAACGGCAGGAACAGGCCGTCATCGCCGGAATACCAGGCGAGGCCGGTGCGCTGCTGCTTCTCCACTGCGGCTGCAAGATCGCCGGTGGCGTCCTTGACAGCCTTGACGTGTTCAAGTCCGGCCAGTCGGTCGTAGGTTCCGACCTTGACCTTCAAGCCGGTACGGCCGGGAACATCATAGACGATGATCGGCTTTTCGGCGGATTCGTCGACGGCCTTGTAGTGGCCGACGATACCGTCCTGCGAGGGGCGGGAATAGTAAGGCATGACGACGAGCACCGCGTCGGCGCCCGCTTCCTGAGTCTGTTCGACCATACGCACGGTGTGTGCGGTGTCGTTGGAGCCGGCGCCGGAAATCACCGGAACGTCGACGACCTCCTTGACGGCCCTGACCAGCTCGACCTTCTCATCCATATGGGTGACGGGCGATTCACCGGTGGTGCCATTGACCACCAGACCATCCGCGCCATCGGCGACGAGGTATTTGGCGAGCTTCTGCGCGGCGGCAAAATCGACGCTGCCGTCGGATTTCATCGGGGTGACCATAGCCGGCAGAATGCGGCCGAAAGGTGCTGGATCAAGAAGGTGCATGTCATGCTCGCTCATAGTGTTCACCGTACTTCCCATTGTGGACTCTTATATTACGTACCTTGATTGTTGCTGAATGCGTGGCATTATGACCGGAACCGGTGGTAATGCCGTGATGCGCGTCCCGGCGCGCTTCCCTGCCTGAATTGCGGGGTCGACTGCGGGTCGATTACAGGTCGAGGAAGTGGTCGAGACCGATGGTCAGGCCAGCCGGAGCGTCGCCGGCGAGCTTGCGCACGGCAAGCAGGACACCGGGCATGAAGCTGGTGCAGTCGAAGCTGTCGGCCCGAATGGTCAGTTGCTCGCCGGCGTTGCCGAAGAGCACTTCCTCGTGGGCGTTGAGGCCGCGCAGACGCACGGCGTGCACGTGGATGCCGTCGATCACCTGGCCGCGTGAGCCGCCATCGGTTTCGGTGGCGTCCGGCACGGGGGCGAGTCCTGCGGCCTTGCGCGCTTCGGCGATGCCGTGGGCGGTGTGGATGGCGGTGCCGGAGGGGGCGTCCACCTTGGTGGGGTGGTGCAGTTCGATGACTTCGGCGGATTCAAAGTATTTCGCGGCCTTGGTGGCAAAGTAGTCGGCCAGTACGGCGGAAATCGCGAAGTTAGGTGCGATGAAGACCTTCTGGGTTTCGGGCTTCGGGCCGTTGGCGATGGCGGATTTGACCTGGGCGAGTTTCTCGTCGGTCCAGCCGGTGGTGCCGACCACCACGTCCACGC
Source organism: Bifidobacterium sp. (assembly GCA_022739095.1). Classification (GTDB taxonomy): domain Bacteria; phylum Actinomycetota; class Actinomycetes; order Actinomycetales; family Bifidobacteriaceae; genus Bifidobacterium. The sequence continues at coordinate 11,328 of JAIJEI010000003.1, read as the reverse complement.
CTTGGCCGATCAGGGTCAGCACGTTGTTCAGGCTGACGGACGGCACGGTGAATTCGACGACCACATCGGTGTTGTCGGTGGTGACCTGGGTCAGGTCATCGCCGGCATCCAATACGAGCGCCAGCTGCGTATCCTCGGCGTTGTTCACCACTTCGACCACGTGCGAGCCCATGCGGCCTTTTGCTCCGACCACCGAAACCTTGATCATGTCCTCTTCCCTGTCTACCCGTACCTGCCCGGCAATGCACCCGGGACGTTTTCCAATCGGCAATCAGCCTATCACCGCCAAGCCCTCACGCCAATATCCCGTCCACAGAATCAAGCTCCCTCTGACGAGCCGAACCGTATAACCAAGCTCCCTCTGATGAGACGAACCGTGAAGAAAACGCCGGAGGCGTTTTTAGGTGAGGGCGGACGACAGTGAGCAATAATTCAGTTGGCTGAAAGCCATCATTAATTGCGTTCGAGCTGGCCGCGAAGCGGACTGAGGGAGAGACCCCGGCGAAGCCGCCAACCATCCATCGGGCGTAGCCCGATCCCGTTTCACCCACGCCGTCTGGCCAAGGCCCATCCGGCGAGCGCCAGCGGGACCGACGCCAGCGTGAAGATGAACGGCAACATCATGCCCACATGAGGGTTGGAAGCGTCAAGCACAATGCCGGCCACGGACGAGCCGACCGACGTGCCGACCGTGCCTGCGGTGGTTACCCAGCTCAGTCCTTCGGTCAGGGATTCCGCCGGCACCAGATCCTTGACGATGAGGTTGCCGGTGGCGAACGTCGGCGAGACGGTCAGGCCGGCGAAGATTTCGAAGACGCCCAACAGGATGAGGTTGTCCATTGACAGCCGGAAGAACACGTAGCCGACGGTCAGCAGCGATAGGAACATCACCATATGCGCCCAATGGGAGCCTTTGAGTTGGCGAGAGCCGAATATCAGCGCGCCGATGCACGAGCCGACCGCGAACATCGCCAATTGCAGGCCGAGGAAGGGTTCGAGGCCCATGGTTTTCATGGTGGCGGTAATGGACACGTCGAAGGACGTGAAGCTCATATTGAACACGATGAACACGGCGAGCAACGGCAGTACGCCGGCATAGAGCAATACGCTCTGAGGCTTGGCACCGCTGCGCTTAAGCTGTCGGAGGGTCAGCTGGTCGGCATCTTCGCTTGTGGCGGGACTGCCCTCATCGTGCGCGGCCACGGTGACCTGTTCCACGATGACTGGCGGCTGGGTGGATTTCAGCGAGAAGAATACGGTGCCGCCGATGCCGCATGCCACGGTGGGCACGAACAGCTGAGATACCGGGTGCACGGAGGTGGCCAGCCAAGCCGCCAGAATCGGCCCCAGAATAAAGACGATCTCGTCAATGGCGGCTTCCATGGCGTAGGCCGTGTTGAGCAGCTGTTCACCATCTTCCACACCACGCAACGCATAGGACCAGCGTGTTCGGACCAATGCGCCGAATGAGAACTGCGTCAGACCCATGATGATGGCCAGGGCGAACAGCAGCGGAATCGGCACGCGCACCAACGCCGCAAAGGCGAAGGCGAGCATGGCCACGATCTGCACGGCGAGCGCAAGCCGGCCCACGCGGGCTTGGCCGAAACGGTCGAAGGCGCGGGCGTAGAACGGGGTGACGCAGCTCATGGCCAGCACGTAGGCGGCGCTCATGGTGCCGGCGATGGTCCAATTGTCGTAGAGATGGTTGAGCGCCAGAACGATGCCGAGACTCATCATGGAAATCGGCAATCGTGCCACCGCGCCGGACAGGCAGAACGCCTTGGCTCCGGGCAGCATGAACAGGCGCTGATAGGGCGAGTGGGCAGCGGACGACTTCGAAACCGCGCGAGTCGTGGACACAATAACTCCTTACTGGTGCGTTGTCCAGCACGTGCGCCCGCCCACACGTGCCATCCGAGGGTAGCGGTTCCCGAGCAACGTCACGCGGTGCGTTTCAACCGCGGACCAGTACATGCCAGTCGTCTTCATCGTCGGAGATGCCTTGCGATATATAAGGTCTCTCCGCCGGTGAAGGCCGTCCGATGCTGTACAGGTCATGAGCCTTTGGGCTCAGTCGTTGTCAGATTGTTCGGGAATGCCGGAGCTCAACTCGGTAAGGATTTCCTGTTTGGTTTTCGCACGGGCGTGAAGCTCGCGCAAGCCCTCGTCTGGCTCACTGACATAGTAGAGAGTGGCGTCGATACTGTCCAATTCCACACCTTCGACCGCTGCCAGCAGCAGTCGGTACATGTCGAGCTGGGCGAGTTTGCGGGTGATGTCGTCTGGCTTGGTGGGCCGACGACCGGTTTTCCAGTCGACCACGGTAAAGCGTGCGGCGGTGCTGGACGGATCAAGTCCACCGATGAATACCGCATCGAGTTTGCCATTGACCAAGCCCACGCCCGGCACGTCCACGACGATGGCACGCTCCGTCCACGCCGGGATGCGCTTGGCCCACGATGATTCGGCCAGTCTGCGCTGCCACGCCACCAGCTTGGACTCGGTGGCATTGTCGCTGCTTATGGAAGTGGCGGAGGCGACGGATGCGGATTGTTGAGCCGCGGGCTGTGGGGCAGCGGGCTGCCGTGTGGATGGCTTGCGGCATTGCCGCTCCCGTTCGGCCAAATCGGCCAACATGGCTTCCCGGGAAACGAATCCCGCATCCTGACCTGTATGCGGCATACTTGGTTCGGCTTCATATGCCAGTACCGCTTCATCCGGTTTACCGGCATTGATGAATTGCTCGGCCCACGCATGGAACTGCGTGCCGGCTTCGGCCGCCGGCGACGATATGCGCGGAATCGGGCGGATAATGCTACGCCAGTAGAGGCGCTCCTCCCGTTCGCTCATGCCTCCCACGCGGGCTTGCAGGCTTGTCACGTTCTGGCGTCCGGCGGCCAGAATGCGTTGCGCCTTGGCTTTGACGGCCTCATCAAGCGACTGGCCGCCGGCGGCATCGGCCATCAAATCGGCGTCGTCCACCAGCAATTGCGCCCGTTGCAGCAGTGGGCCGGCATCTTGGTGCTGCTCAAGTGACGAGGAATCTGCGACGATGACATCGATGCCACGTGACAGCTGCTCATGCACTACGTCGCTGAGGGTGGCCGGCCACGGCAATTCGACAGTGGCATCCGTCTGCGTAATCGGCGTTTGCCATGCCTCCCCCACCACGACGTCACCGTATGCCGCAGCATGCTCTCCGATAAAGAACCCTTCGGGAGGGGCAATCGCTTCGCCTTGCGCCGAGATCAGCATGGGCTTCCCGGCATTGGCGGCTTGCAGCCGTTCCACACAGTCCTGAGCCGATATCGCATGCTCATGGGCTTGGAGCGCGTCATGCACTTCAAGCCAGAAATTGGATGGCTGAGCGGCGCGAGAGCCTTTGGGCACCACTGACGGGTCCCGCCCGGATTCGCCTGTATAGGCGCAATAGGTCATCAGGGCATCTTCTCGCGCACGGGTGAGCGCCACATACATCAGTCGACGTTCGTCGGCATGCAGTCGGCGTCCATATTCCTCCGCCTGTGTCAAATACCAGCCGGACGCATCCACTTCTTCCACGTCATCACCGAATTCGCGCATGGAACCGAACACCTCATCGTCGATAAGTTCCACATCATCCAAAGCCGCCAATGATGCGATGGGGTCGGCTTCCATATCGGCATCATGAGGGAATCGCGGCAGAATGCCGGCATCGGCGCGCATGGGCACGGGCACGGCGGTGGGATTGGTGAGCCACGAGTCGGCGGTCTCATGATATTCAGGTGCGGTCCAGTGGCCTTGCTCGGCACCTCCCGTGTGGTGTTCGTCCAGTACGATTTTGAGATGGTCACCCTGATTGCTGGGGAATCCGCCGGCGGTAAGCCCCACTATGGCAACGGCATCCCATTCCAACCCTTTGGACTGGTGTACGGTCATCAGTTCCACATCCACCGGAGCGTCGGGGAGACTGGCGGCTTCATCCTCCACCGAGGCCATATGATCCACCCATGTGATGAACCCGCGCAACGAGGGAGTCTGTTCGGCGGCAATCTCCTGCGTATACGTGTCCACCAAATCCACAATCGCATCCATAGGCATATGCGCCAAAACGGGATTGGCACGGTGCTGCGGATTATGCAGCACACCGGCCAATACGGTGTCGATGTCGAGATCCAACGCTTCAATGCCGACGCGAATCACGTCGCCCAGTGGCCGCCCGACGGCATCATGCACCTGACAAAGCATCACCGCGGCCCGGGTTATGGCGTTGCGCCCGTGTGCGCTCAACCGTTCAAGCAGTTTTGCCAAGTCGCCGCGTAGCAATACGTCTGGCAGGAATACCGCATTGGCCACCTGATCGCGGTACTCACGCACCACAGCCGCCCATTCATTCGCTGGTGTATCCGGTTGGGCAAGGCCGGCCTGCACCAATGCTTGGAAGCGTTGTTCCGTGTTCTGTTCTCCAGCAAAGCGGGCCAACATGGTCAAATCCGCTGCGGACATGGTGAATCGTGGCGTGGCCAGCAAGCGCATCAGCGATCCCGTATCGGTGTGGTCGGCGGCCACGTGCAGCAACGCCATCAGATCGCGGATTTCCGGGCGTTCCAACAACGCGGAATAGCCGACCACGAATGTGGTCAATCCGGCCTGTTCCAATGCCGCCTGGTATTCGGGCATATGCGATTTGGACCGAAACAGCACGGCGACCGGTGCTTTCTGTTCGCCCGGCATCTGTTCCTGTTGTTCGACTGCGGAACGATGCCGTGCGATGGCCGTCTTGCAGAAACGCACCACGGCGTCGATCTCCTGCCCGGCCGTGGCGAAGCCCAGTACTCCCAATGTTCCTTCGGGGGCGTCGGGCATGGGGTCAAGCGATGAGACATCGACCTCACGCATCAATGAGCTGGAGGGACGCGACGGATTGGAGCGCAACGGCAGCGTGAGATTATTGGCGGCTTCGAGCACTATACGGCTGTTGCGTCTGGTGACGGACAGCGGGAATGGCTTGTATCCGGCAGGCAGGTGGAAATCTTGCTGGAACATACGGAATGCACCAGGGCTGGCACCACGCCATGCGTAAATCGACTGGAACGGATCACCCACCGCGTTGACGGCGGACCTCCGTGACGCATCCACGTGGAACAGTGCTGCCAGCAGAGCGGCCTGCGTGGTGGAGGTGTCCTGATATTCGTCGAGCAGCACATGGCTGTACCTGCGGCGCGTGCGCTCTCCGATGGAGGGGAAACGCTCGATAAGCTGATACGCGGCAATGGTGAAGTCGGAGAATTCGGCCATATTGCGTTCCCGCTTGGCTTGGGCATAAGCCTCCACCAGCTGGAGCAGAATATCGCGTTTGCGTGTGGTCTCCAGCAGCGCACCGCAATGATAGGCGCAGCGGGCGTGCAGATGTTCGGCACGGTCATCGAGCTTGGCTTGCCAGCTGGCGTCGGTATCCTTCTTCAGTCGTCTGATCTCGGGGATTTTCGGCTCGTCCTCGGGCATGGGTTCGTCTGCGACGGCTTGTTGCAATCGATTGATGAATGCCGAATCCCATTGCCGTACTCGATTGATCGCATCATCGAAGCTGGTGCAGCCGGCACCGATCATGGCACTGCCAATGGCATCCGACAACGCCAGAACACGGTTCGCCAAACTGGAGAAGGCGCCAAAATCCTCACTGAACGCCAGATCCATGTGACTGTCGATGACTTCGGTGGCCAGTTGAAGCGCTCCGGCTGCACTCAATGGTTGCGTGTTCTGATCGAATCCGACAAGCAGTCCATATTGGCGCACGATGGTCTGGAAAAAGGCGTCATACGTGAAAATGGCCGGCTTGAGGAATGCCCGATCAGACACCGTGGCGGTCGTAGAGCCCGCCATATCACCGGCCACTGCGGCGGAGACGCGTTCCAGCAGTTCGCCTGCGGCCTTGCGCGTGAAGGTCAGGCCAAGGATGCGTTCAGGTGCCACACCTCGATCGATAAGCGCGATGATGCGTTGGGTCATCGTAAAGGTTTTGCCGGAACCGGCACCGGCAACCACCAGTACGTCAGCATTGACTGGCGCATCGATGATGGCGGCCTGTTCCGCACTGGGAGTGAACGTGCTCATGCTTGCCTCGTTTCGAAAATCGTGTCGATCTGGCCTGCACAGGCAGGGCAGACGTTCTTCATACGGCAGAATCCGATATGGGTGTCTTGCGGATGGGCCTCGATGCTGGCCGATCTGCTGGCCGCCGCGGCATAGAATACGCGGGCGATCATGGTCAGCGACCATAACGTCTGCGTACCGGCGAGCGCGGCGAATTGCGCCCACGCTTCGGCACTCACACCTTCGGGAGGAGCAGCCGGATCTACGGCGGGTATGTCGAAGAAACGGTTGGGGTCTTTATACCAGTATCGTGGCGTGAACGGTTCGGCATTCAACGAACCATCAGTGAACAGCGGCGGCTGGAAGGCACCTTCCGGAGCATAGCTTCTGGCTGGTGCCGCATTCTGCCCGACATGGAACAGCGCGCTTTGGCTGACATGCGGCATTGCGGCAAGTGCCTTGGCACCGCGCGGCCCGTCTTCGGGGAATACGAGGCCAAGCTGATAGCATACGAGCTGCAAATCATTGAAAATCTGTTTGACCGTGGGCGTTCTGCCTGTTTTGTAGTCAATGAGGCGAATGCATTCGCCGCCGTCTGCGAGTACGCGGGTTTCCATACGGTCGATGCGCCCGGACAGTCTCACGGTCAGATGCTCGTCCATGCCTTCCGGCCATCCTCCGACCAGTGCTCCCATCAGACGGACCAGCGTGTTCCGATCAATCGGGTGCATGCCGGGCACGGCATTGTATGCGTCGAGTATGTCACGCACATCGAATCGTGCGGCAAACTCCCGTTCGCATTCGGCACCGGCCAATACGCCAATGCTGAAGTTGCTGGAGTTCTTGCCAAGATACGTTTCCGGATCGGCGTCGCTGCGCACAAAGTAATCGGCGATGTTGCGCAGGGCATCCGCCGCGGACTCGTCCTTACGGGTGGCCTCATAGCGGTTCCGGGTGTCGGCTATGGCATTCGGATCAGGACGTTTGCTTTGATAGATGGCATTAAGCCGTGCCGTGACAGCCTCGATGCGGCGTTCCGTGCCGGCCGTGGAGTCCAAGCCCAGTGTGGCCAACGCCTGGGCATTGTGGGAAAGATGGTCCAGCCCTTCCTCGCTGCCTTGCTGCGCAACCGCATGGATGAGGGTTCCGAAACTGGTGGCCACGGAGCTGGGGCGAGGACCGGCGAACCGATTCTCCAGCATCCAGCACACCGGGCACGCCCATAGGCTGTCGACCGCCGATGGAGACAGGGTGACCATGGGTGCGGCCTGCGCATCCGTCTTGCCCTTCCCTGTTTGGATACCGTCAGACTGTACACCGCCAGATGACGCGCTGTCGGATGAGGCACTGTCAGATGAGGCACCGCCAGATGACGCACCGCCAGATGACGCGCTATCCGATTGGGCCGGCGATTCCACGAACGCCCAGCTCTGCGGATTTGCGGCGTGCACACCATGCTCTAACAGGAGTGTCAACGCAACCGCTGCGTCCTTTGCGGCAGCCTGCTGCGGTTGAGCAGTGGCCAGAACCGCGCGGGCGGCGCTGACCAACCCACGTGGGTCGGCGTCCAATCCGGCCAGATCATATTCGGCGAATCCCGCATGCGCCCCCACTGTGGTGAAAGGCACCTGTTGCCGGTTGCGCGGATAGTATTCCGGCAGATACCCGAAAAGAAAGTCCGATGGGCTCATGCTGTCGTTCCATACCGCGCTGATCATGATTCGCCGTGCACGGGTCAGCGCGACCAGGAAGCTCTTCTTCTCGCCCGACAATACAGCCGTGAACCGCGGATCATGCCCGGTTTTGTCGCTTTCTTCAAGCGCTCCCCTCAGCACGAGCTCGGCAAGGTCTTCACCACCGAACATGGTGTTGCGCCCGGCGAGGTTCGGCCACACGTCTTGCTGGACCACCGGTATCCACGCATATTCCCAGTGGCGTCCGGCCGCGCCTGCCGGCGTGGTCAATGTCACCGCGTCTTCCACCGGCCCTATTTGGGCCAAGGAATCGGCCTGCACTTCCATGCCCCGAACCTGTGCCATGAATGACGTGACGTCTCGGCTGGCGGTGGAATCATCGGCGAACTGGAACAGGCGCATTGCCGCGTCCAGCCGGTCATTGGCCGTACGCCCTTCTGCCGTGTTGAATAATGCCGCACGCTGCCAGACCGGCGCCAGACCGGTGGCGTTCCACGCAACAGACAGCGCATAGCGCGGCTGTACGCGCTGGCTTGCCGGCAGCCGCTCCAAGCCGGAAGCAACGCTGCCCACCAGATGCCACAGGTTCGCAAAAGCGCGGGCCTGAGAGTCGTTGCCGAGCACCGCGTGGATGGATGCGAGCGCAGCCTGCGCCGGTGCGGCGGCATCATCAACGGCAAGCATCACGTATAGCGCGTCAACGCCAAAGGCCAAGTCATCGTCGGAGGGCTCACCGAGTATTTCGACAGACACTGGCGACGAAGTCACTGACGACGAAACCGCTGACGTCGAAACCACTGACGAGGATGTGTCACGACCTGTTTCATGCCGTGTTTCACGGTATGTTTCACGCAATGTTTCCCATGCCGTCGTCAGAGAGGTCAGCATGGCATCATCCGTGGCGAGATGCGCCAGCGACTCCAACGACCCCATGGCCGATTCGATCGGCGCAAGCCTTGCGGGACGCCCCTGACCGGGTCTGGCCCCGGCACTCACCAACGGGCCGTCCATCAACGTGGCCACTCTAGTCCTTACATATGCCGCGCAGGAATCCAACGTCATCTGACATTCCGCCATTCCCTCGGCACGCAATCGGGCAAGCTCCACAAGCGCGAACAACCCCTGCACGAAAGTCTCGTCCTTCAAAGGACGGGTAACCGACGAATACCGCACCGGCACACCATCTCGGCGCAGTCGTTCGCCGAACAGCCGCACGGCGGCATTGTCGTGGGCGATGACCGCCATGTCGTTCCACCGAATATGCCGGTCAAGATGCGCCCGCTTGATGCGCCAGACCACATCATCCAGCTCCTCACGTGAGGATCGGTACAGGCCGGCGGTCACTGTGCCGTCCGACTGATAATTCGCTGCATCGACTCCGCCCAGTATGGCGGTCAGCTTGCCGGGACGCTCGGCCGGAGGCAGCGGCTCATCTTCCGGCGAGGGAATCGACAGCGAAATACGAGACGCGATCACATCAGCCATCGTCATGTGCGACTGATCAGCGCCGGTACTGCCGCCATCCAGCTGTTCTTCCTTGGCTTTCAGCCGCCCTTCCACGGCACGGCGCATCAGATATTCCGGATACGATCCACGGAAGGTCTGCACCGATTCATCCGAGTTGCCGACCAGCACCAACTTGACGCCGGCATTCCCCAACTCCTCCAAGAAGCGCATGCCGGCCAGCGTGGTGTCTTGAACATCATCCACAACCAGCAACCGGGGCAAGCCCAACGCCTCCATACGCATAGGCCGGCCGGAATCATCCGCGTGATCAGCGGCGAATGCCTCATGCACCACACGAGCGCCTGCCACCAGCAAATACGAGGCATCCAAACGGTATTGCCCCGGATATGCCGCGCTTTGGGCTGCAATATATTCACGGCGCAACGCGAAAGCCAAACGCCATTGCACCGACAATCGCGCGTCCTCCGTCACGGCGTCCAAAAGACGTGGCTCTTCGTGAACGCCTACACCGAGCTCATCCAATCGGGCCAGCATATCGCGCAACTGGCTGATAAACGCATCTGAAATACCTCGAGTGAACCTATCCGCGCTGGTCGAGCCGCCTGCCGACGTCGGAGACGGTGAATCCGACCCTTGTTTCAAGAGGCTTGATTGTGCGGAAGCGGCCGAGCCGGGCATCTCGCCGGCACCGGCATCGCGTATGAGTCTCGCCCAGTCATCCTGGGCAAAGTAGATGCGTAGCAGATCACAGGTGCCGCAATCATCTCCCGCCACGGCATGGCGCAGATGCACGGCCATGACTTGACGCAGCAAAGCATCCTGTTCCGCACCGTTCAACAATCGAGGCGACGGCAATCCAGTTTCCTCGCGCGAAGCTGATATGGCCCGGAATGACACGGCACCCAGCGTGGTGACCGGCCTGGCCTGCACGGAAAACCCGAGCTCACGAATCACCCGATTGCCCAACGCGTCGGCGGCCACACGGCCGGATACGGCCATCACCACCTGCGCGCCACCGTAGCGGCGCAGCCCCGCCATCAACACCGATAAGGCGAATTCAGTTTTGCCGCTTCCAGGCGTGCCGACAATCAGCCTCGCCGCTCCATCACGGTCGATGCCGTCCAGCACTGTTCCAGGTTCAAGTCTCGTCATCATGGCTCCAGCCTAAACCCGACCATCACAGAGGGAAAAATTTTACCGAACCCAACGAAGAATCGTACCTTTGACGGTATCCTGTAGAACGAATGCAGGGAGAGTGCATTTTCCAAGGAGGGAGGGAACAGATGGCCAATATTCCGATGAGGCCGCCGAAACTGCCCGGATATGATTTCGTCCAGATGTTGGGAAGCGGTGCCACCACCACGGTGTACCTATATAACCAGCGTATGCCCGCACGCCCGGTGGCGGTAAAGGTCAGCGCCAAAACCCTTGACCCACGGGCCGCTGCCCTGTTCAACCGCGAGGCCAACTTCATGGCCAAGCTGTCATCCCACCCGTACATTCTGCCGGTATATGGTGCCGGCGTCACCTCCGATGGCCATGGCTACATCGTCATCGAATATGCGCCGGGCGGCACCTACAACAGCATCATGAAGGCCCGGTCCATGACCTGCGAGCAGGTACTCGACCTCGGCATCAAGCTGTCAAGCGAGCTGTTCACCGCGCATCGCAGCAATATCATCCATCACGACATCAAGCCCAGCAACATTCTCATCACCTCGAAGGGGTCGAAGGCAAGTACGACAACCTCAAGCGCCCCGAGAGCGCCAAAGCCAAGGCTCAGCGGCAGGCTGTGGAGGCCGCTGAACGCGCCGATGCGATGGAAAAGCGCGAAGCGGAACGCGCCGAGGAGAAACACAGGGCCGAGGAGGCCAGAGCCGCCGCGGCCTCTCGTGCCGCGCATGGCGGCTCCAACTTCGCCGGGTCTCCGAACTACAGGCCGGCACCCTGGCTCATGTTGAAATGCTCGGCGTCAATCCCCGCACAATCCGTGCCTACCACGACGATGCTGCTCAAGGAGCTCAAGACGAAGGGCACTGGAAGATGACATTCCAGAAAAAGGAAGAGCCCCTTCCCATTCGTGGAAGAAGGC
>JAIJEI010000274.1 GCA_022739095.1 Bifidobacterium sp. | reverse complement strand
GGAATACACTTTCATATCGAGCGCAGCACTTTCTCTTCGGTTGTGGACTTGAACACTTCCAACCATAGACAAGCGTTGCACCTCTATCTAGAACCCGGGGATTTTTTATTCATCCACTCAACGTCCTATGATGGAGAGCAGTGTGTACCCAACCAAGGAGCGCAATGTCGAAGCACGCTGAGCGAACCTCATTCGTCAAGACCCTGTCTCGGAGCCAGTGGGCGAAGATCGCAGCGACTGTAGCCGCAGTGGGTCTCATTGCCGCTGCAGGCGTTATATCTCGCGACTTCTATCAGGCGAGCACCGCCACGCCTTCCATCACCTCAACCTCGTTCTCCGCCACCGATGGCGCAGCTTCCCGCTCGGCCTCCCGTGGCGCGCTCAAGAGCACCACCTACGTGACCGTCAAGGTCAACGGCAAGTCCCGCGTGGTTCTCGGCGAAAAAGACAACATGACCACAGTCAAGGATGTGCTGGAAACCGGCGATCTTGTTCTCGATCCTGAAGATAGCGTGACTCCGAGCCTGGATTCCAAGGTCACCGAGTCCACGGTCATTTCCATCGACCGCGCCAACACCACGGTGGAGACTACTGACACCGATATCGCCTTCAATGAAGTACGCAAGGAGACCTCGAGCCTGCCCAAGGGCCAGGAGAAGGTCGAGACCGAGGGTGAGAAGGGTGTGCTGGAGACCACGTCTCTGGTGACCCGCTCCGGCGATAAGGTCGTCTCCTCCAACGTGTTCACCTCATGGGTCAAGAAGGCACCGGTCGATAAGGTGATTCTGGTGGGCACCACCACCGTGTCTTCGCCCAGCGCCGCCAGCCTCGGCACCACCACGCCGGCCGGCGAGATTCAGTCCTGGGCGCATGACTACCTGATTTCCAACGGCTACTCCGAAGCCGACTTCACCGCCGTCAACTTCATCATCAGCCACGAATCCGGCTGGAGCCCCACCGCCGCAAACCCGTCTTCAGGTGCTTATGGCCTGCCGCAGGCGCTGCCGGGCAGCAAGATGGCTTCCGCAGGTGCAGACTGGCAGACCAACTACCAGACCCAGTTCAAGTGGTTTGTGAATTATTGCAAAGACCGCTATGGTTCGATTTCCGGCGCGTACGCGTACTGGCAGGCACACAAGAGCTACTAAGCCAGCCAAATCAACACGTACACAACAGGTTCCGCGCCGCAAGAAGGCTGAGTGAAACCCGGCCCAAACGCCGAGCGAACTCATGCGCATGATGCCGGTTCCCAATCATCGGGGATCGGCATCAGCATTTCTGCACCTTATCAGCCGAATCCTCGCATTATGCAACGCCCTAGAGGCCACTTTTACCGTGTCATATGAAGTGCCCTCCACAACTGATTATGCGAATCCGTGACGGCATAGCGGCACAAAGCACGCGTATATTGAGCTGGTT
>JAIJEI010000273.1 GCA_022739095.1 Bifidobacterium sp. | reverse complement strand
CGGTGCCCTTGGCAAGCATTGCGCCCAAATCAGGCAGGAAGCACCAGCCGGCCACGGCGAGAGCCGCCACACCGGAAGTCACGGCGTGGGACAGGGCGCGGATGAGATGGTCCCGCTTCTCGCGGGCCATCTGACGTCCGAACGAGAAGACCACCAACATGACCAGCAGCAGGCCCATGGCCAACGCCCACGAATACCACGGAAGCGTCGAACCATCCGCGGCGGTCTGGTCCGGCGGCACCTTGCCGGCGGGGAATGGCACGGTGACAAACATCAGGGAGGCCGCGCCGAACAGCAAGGTGACGACGCGATCCAGCATCGTGCCGCGCAACGGCCAGAAAACAAGGAACACGACCAGCGTCAGGCAGGCGACGACCCGGGGGGCGGTGGGGTCGGCGCCGGGCAGGGTGACGGCCGCGGCCGCGATGAGCAATGCGTAGGCCGACAGCTGGACCAGCAGCATGCGCAGAACCTTGTTCTTGCATTCCTTCCAGGTGATTTCTGTCATGGTACGCCTCTCAGATAATCGAATCGCTACGTCAATCCTACGTCGGGCGTTGGAACGGTGCCGTCGAGCATTGATGGCCATCCGTGGCGACGAGATGCGTGACGGCAAGTCAGAACGCGATGACGCCCAGATGCTCCAACAGCACTTTGACGCCGATCAGAATCAACACCACACCGCCTGCGATCTGCGCGGGTTTCTGCCAGTGGGCGCCGAAGGCGCGCCCGATGTACAAGCCCCCCGCGGAGAAGAGGCCGGTCACCACGCTGATGCAGAGGATGGCGAACGGCACGCTGGTTGCCATGAACGCCAGACTCACGCCTACGGCGAAGGCGTCGATGCTGCACGCCACGGCGAGCGGCAGCATGTGCTTCCAGTCGAATTGCGCGGTCTCCTTGGCGTTCTCCGCGTCCTCCTCGTATGCCTCATGCACCATGTTGCCGCCGATGAACGCCAGCAGACCGAAGATGATCCAATGATCGAATGCGGTTACATACGCGCTGAATGCGGAGGCCGCGTAATGCCCCAGTATGAGGAAGAGGGCCTGGGCGCCGCCGAACCAGAGCGCCGATCTGACGGCATCCCCGGGTCTTACGCGGGAGACGGTGAGCCCCTTGCCGATGGAGACGGCGAACGCATCCATGGCGACGGAGACGGAAATGAGCAGGGTCTGAACGATTATCGCAATCATGATGTGATGGAAGGTTCATCGCCCGAACTCCAGACGATGGGCCTCGACCAGCGTTCCCACACGCCGCCTACGCCTAGCTGAAAAATACACCAGCACTATATCACGCGATGCACGTCGAACCAAAAAGGCGGGAGGCCTCCGGAGAGGTCTCCCGCCGACGATTCGGAATCGAATCACTTGCCTTCGTTGGCGAGGCGTTCGCGTGCCGCGATGATTTCCTTTTCGGCGGCGTCAGCACCGGTCCAGTAGTCTCCGGGCAGGACTTCCTTGCCCGGCTCCAG
>JAIJEI010000272.1 GCA_022739095.1 Bifidobacterium sp. | reverse complement strand
ATGGTCGGCTGCTCACCGCACACCGGGCAATCCGGCACATGCTTTGGCAGTGGGACCCGTCGAATATTCATGGTCAGCGCATCCACGGTGAGCATGCGCCCCACCAACGGCTCCCCCACACCGACAATCAACTTCACGGCTTCGGTGGCTTCCAGACTGCCGATCACACCGACCACTGCGCCCAGCACGCCGGCTTCCTTGCAGGTCGGAATCTCGCCGGCGGCGGGCATATCGCGGAAAATGCAGCGGTAGCAGGGGCCTTCGCCGGGGATGACGGTCATCACCTGGCCGGCGAATCCGACCACGCCGGCATGAATGTACGGTTTGCCGGCCAGCACGCAGGCATCGTTGATGAGGAATTTTGCGGCGAAGTTGTCGGTGGCATCGATCACCAGATCATATGGTTCGATGAGACCGGCGATGTTGCTCGCATCGACAAGCTCGTAGTAGGTGTCAACCGCCACATCTGGGTTGAGCGCGCGGATGGCCGTGGCCGCGGATTCCACTTTGGGCGCTCCGACACGTGCGGTGGTATGGATGATCTGACGTTGCAGATTGCTCAGATCCACCACATCGCCGTCCACCAGTCCGATATTGCCGACGCCGGCCGCCGCCAGATACAGGGCGGCCGGAGAACCGAGCCCACCCGCTCCGATGATGAGCACGCTGGAGGCCAGCAACCGCTTTTGCCCTTTGACGCCCACACCCTTCAAAATCAGATGGCGCGCGTACCGCTCCACCTGTTCATCAGTCAATGCCATGTTTTCTCCATGTTTCCAGCTCCCCTCAGTCCGCTACACGGCCAGCTCATCTCAGAGAGGGGAGCTAATAAAAGCGTCAGTGCAAATACCCCGTGGTCGGACTGGACGGCACAGCCTGACCTTCGGTCACCTTGCCGAGACCAGACAAATACGCCGCACGACCGGCATCGATGGCGTGCTTGAACGCCTCAGCCATCAGCGGGATATTACCGGCGGAGGCAACGGCCGTGTACGCCATTACCGCATCCGCACCCATCTCCATCGCATCGCAGGCCTGACTCGGACGGCCGATACCAGCGTCGATGATAACCGGCACATGCGCGTTGGCGATGATGATTTCGATGAAGTCACGCATGCGCAGGCCCATATTGGAGCCGATCAACGAACCGAGCGGCATGACGGCGGCGGCACCGGCTTCCTCCAGCTGACGGGCCGCAATCGGGTCCGGGAACATGTAGGGCATGACCACGAAGCCTTCCTTGGCCAGCATTTCGGTGGCGCGGATGGTTTCGGCATTGTCTGGCAAGAGGTACTTGGTCTCATGCTCGATTTCGACCTTGACGAAGTCGGTGTGGCACACTTCGCGTGCCAGTCGGGCGATGCGCACGGCTTCCTCGGCGTTGCGCGCACCGGAGGTGTTGGGCAGCAGCGTAATGCCTTCGGGAATGTAGTCGAGCACGCTGTTCTCGGTGGTCTGCGCGCGGCGCAGTGCCATGGTGACGATCTGC
>JAIJEI010000065.1 GCA_022739095.1 Bifidobacterium sp. | reverse complement strand
ACAACAAGCACCTTCATGAGCTGCTGGCCGAAATCGATGCTTGTGATGCGCGCATCAAGGAGCTTCAAGCCGCCCGCGTCATCGCCCTCGATATCATTCCCGGCGCAGTGCCGATGGAAACCTATACCTTCCCCAAGCGGTGCCTGCTGCTCTTCGGTGCAGAAGGCCCCGGATTGAGCGAGAAGGCCCTCGAATTGGCCGACGATGTGGTCTATATCTCTCAATTCGGTTCCGTGCGTTCCATTAATGCAGGTGCCGCGGCGGCCGTGGCCATGCACGCATGGATTGCCCAACACGCCGTATCAGGCGTGTAGCCATGCGCCGACAATCCTGTCGTATCTGCCCAATATGGGCTACATTGGAGGCATGATCGAAGTTGAGGGGCTCAGTAAACGCTTCAAAACTAGGCAAGCGCTCAGCAACGTGATCTTCACCGCCGAAGATGGCAGGGGCACCGGATTCCTGGGCCCAATGGCGCATCATCCCGGTCACGCTGATCGGCTTCCCCATAGCCATCGTGCTTGTATCACTGTTCGCTCTCGGTCTTGGTGGCCCGACCCGCTCCACGGTGGGTGGCATCTGCTCGCTGATCGTGCTGTTCATGGTGCTCTCGTCCGTGCTGTCCATCACCTCGATGGCTGTCGGCAAAGTCGAATGGCTTGGTACCTTGGCCTATCTGACGCCAGACAGTGCCATGAACAGCTTCCTCGGCGCAGGTATCAGCAGCTCAGCGCAGTCCACACTGGCCGAGGCCGTTAAACCGTACTATTGGATTCCCGAATGGTGGCAGTCCGGCCTGATCCTTATCGTATGGACCGCCGCCGCATGGGTTGGCGGTCTCATCGTCACCAAAAAAGCGAACATCAAATAACGCGGGTTACTGCTTTGGCGGTTCTGCCGGTTCGGCCATGGTCCTGGCAGTTTGTCATGGCTATGGCTTTGGCGGTTCTGCAGTGACCATGGTTCTGGTGACTCTGACCCCATGGATTTGACCACCGTGGTTCACTGCGCTTAACCAGCTCCCATCACTGTTCCAGCATGAGGTATGCCGGCTGCCCGCAGCTTATTGAGTAAAGGATGTTGTTGCATCACCTCCTCATAGGTGAATCGGACAATGGTGTCGACTTTGGCCCGGTACAGTGCCGTCTCCCGTTCTTTCTCCGCCTGAACTGCACCACGAACACCCTTGCGGTTATTCATATCCGGGTTCACATATTTTTCATAGCCATCGAATTCGCCCACGATAAGCCGATTCTCAGGTAGCCGCCAGAGAAAATCCACGCGATACAGAGCACCGGTTTGCGGGTCGATGATGTCTTGTTGCAGTTCTGGGGCTAATAGGCCGCCTGCGATGATGGTGCCTCGTCCAAGTGACTCGCCACCATTCTCGCTCGCCGGATTGGCATAATGCAGTAGGCGGAATATCGGCGTGCAATCACGTCGCATAGTGCTGCACACATTCAGAATGTCCGTGATGGCGACGCCGTTGCGCAGCGCCGAATCGATAATGGGAAGTGCGAATCGGAAGTCGACGGACAGCCCGCAATCCACCACCGTTCTGGCTTTGCTGGTCACCGGGAGTCCATTGGCATATTCTGGCGTGCTGCTTGACGTGAAGATGCGTTTGACCTTTGCACTGCTGGCGTTGGGGCCTCGTGATGTTGTGGCGAGAGTTATGGTGCCAGCATGAAGGTGCCATTGGTGTTCAAAATCGTGGATGGCCGCTGCCGTGACCCCGGCGAACACCCAATCCGGATGTCTATTATGAAGAGTTCGTGCAATATGTTTGATACGTTCGTCGGGTTGCAGCGAATCCCAGTATTCCGAAGCGGCGTACATGTTGGGGAATACACGTTTGAGTTCGCGCGCCTGCACGCGCCGAGCCAGCGCCGAGCGGTGTGCCTTGGTTGTTCCATAAGCGCACTGTTTCGTTGCTTCAGCCTTCGTGATGAGTATGTCCACTGCTTTGTGATGTTTCATGATTCGACGGTATGCCAATGATGAACACGGTGTCTATCTGTCTGGGGTTATGTGGTTCTAGCTTCGGTGCCTAGATGTGTGTTGTGCCTGATTATCAGGCATCTGACCGTATTGGACTGATTATGTGGATTCTTTTGGGTGGATATGCAAAATGTGGATAACTGGCGGGGTGCGCAGGGCGATTGTCGTTCATATGTTCGATGTAGGTGTGTTTGGACTCATTGTGAACTGATTAGGGTGGTCATGCAGATACTTCAGTGGGGCACATCTGCGGTCGGGCCGTGGCGTTGCCTCGCTGCGGGGCGTCTTAGCGGGGCGTTTTATTGGTTGGATCGCGGTTTTGCTTTGCTGGGATGGCTGAGCGGGGCGTTTCATCGGTCAGCTCGCGGTTTTGCTCTGCTGCGAGTCGTCTCAGTAAGGTGAACTTGCGGTCCGGCAACGGTTTTGCCCCGCCGAAGAAGCCAGCAGCGGGGCAAATGCTCGACCGGCTTGAGCTTCTGATTCGCTGAAGGGCTCCAAAAGGCGGGAAAATGAGGCTTCCCGACAACTGCGTGTCACATACGGCTCATATAGTTATGGCCATGCCAACATTTTCACGCGAAGAAATCGTGCATTTGGGCGACTTGGCCCGAATCGCGCTCACCGATGAGGAAATCACCCGTCTGCAGGGCGAACTGAACGTCATCGCAGACTCCATCAACAAGGTCCAGGAAGTCGCCTCCGACGATGTGCCGCCGACCGCCAACCCGGTTCCGCTGGAAGCCTACCTGCGCCCGGACGTCGCCGAAACCCCGCTCACGCAGGAAGAGGCGCTCGCTGGTGGCCCGAAGACCGAGGCCGGCATGTTCGTGGCACCGCGAATCCTGGGAAGCGAGGAGTAATCGATGAGCAACGAAACCGCAACTCTCGTCAAACTGTCCGCCGCCGAGCAGGCCGCCGCCATCAAGAAGGGCGACGTCACCTCCCGTGAGCTCGTCGAAGCCCACCTCAAGGTGATCGAGGCCGCCGAGCCGTCCATCAAGGCCTTCCTGAAGGTCTCCGGCGACATGGCCCTCGAGCAGGCCGACGCCTTCGACGCCAAGTCCGCCGAAGACAAGGCTGCCCTGCCTGAGCTGGCTGGTGTGCCGATTGCCATCAAGGACATGATCGTCACCAAGGGCATCGAAACCACCGCCGCCTCCAAGATCCTCGAGGGCTGGGTGCCGCCGTACGACGCCACCGTCATCGAAAAGCTCAAGGCCGCCGGCATGCCGATCCTCGGCAAGACGAATCTCGACGAATTCGCCCAGGGTTCCTCCACCGAACATTCCGCCTACCAGACCACCCACAACCCGTGGGATACCGAGCGCGTGCCCGGCGGTTCCGGTGGTGGCTCCGCCTCCGCAGTCGCCGCATTCGAGGCCCCGATCGCCCTCGGCACCGACACCGGTGGTTCGATTCGCCAGCCCGGCGCTCTGACCGGCACCGTGGGCGTCAAGCCCACCTACGGCGGCGTCTCCCGTTTCGGTGCCATCACCATGGCCTCCTCGCTCGACCAGATCGGCCCGGTCTCCCGCACCGTGCTCGACTCCGCACTGCTGCAGGAGATCATCGGTGGCCACGACAAGCGTGACTCCACCTCCATCCCCGAAGGTCCGCGCCCGATGGTCGCCACCGCCCGCGAAGGCGCCAAGCGCGATCTGAAGGGCATGAAGGTCGGCCTCATCAAGGAACTCGGCGGCGAGGGCTTCCAGCCTGGCGTCGAGGCCCGTTTCGGCGAGGCCGTCGACAAGCTCAAGGACATGGGCGCCGAAGTTGTTGAGGTCTCCTGCCCGCACATCGGATACTCGCTGGGCGCCTACTACATCATCATGCCGTCCGAGGTCAGCTCCAACCTGGCCCGTTACGATGGCATGCGCTACGGTCTGCGCGTCATGCCGCCGGCCGGCGTGCCCCAGACCGCCGCCAACATGATGGCCTACACCCGTGAGGCCGGCTTCGGCGACGAGGTCAAGCGCCGCATCATCCTCGGCACCTACGCCCTGTCCGCCGGCTACTACGACGCCTGGTACGGCTCGGCCCAGAAGGTCCGCACGCTCATCATCGAGGACTTCAAGAAGGCCTTCGAACAGGTCGATGTGCTGGTTTCGCCCACCAGCCCGTCCACCGCCTTCAAGTTCGGCGAGAAGATGGACGATCCGCTGGCCATGTACGTCAACGACATCGCCACGATTCCGGCCAATCTTGCCGGCATGCCCGCCATGTCCATCCCGGCCGGCCTGTCCGACGACGGTCTGCCCGTCGGCTTCCAGTTCATCGCCCCGCAGCAGCGCGACGAAGTCATGTACAAGCCGGCGGCGGCCCTCGAAGCCGCGCTGGAGGACGGCTGGAACGGCCCGATTTGGAACGACCTCAAGACCCCGTGGCTTGACGGTCTGGGCAAGTGAGCATCGGAAGGAAAGAAACACATCATGGCTGAAAAACTGATGAAGTACGCCGATGCCACCAAGAAGTACGATGTGGTCTTCGGTCTGGAAACCCACGTGGAGCTGTCCACGAACACCAAGCTGTTCTGCCCGGCCCACATCGAGTTCGGCGGCGAGCCGAACACCGAGCTGACCCCGGTGAGCCTTGGCCTGCCGGGCTCCCTGCCGGTGATCAACAAGACCGCCGTCGATTACGCGATCAAGCTGGGCTTGGCCCTGCACTGCGAAATCGCCGAGTGGAGCCAGTTCGCCCGCAAGAACTATTTCTACCCGGACATGCCGCGAGACTACCAGATCTCGCAGTACGACAAGCCCACCAACGGCAACGGCTATCTGGACGTCGAGCTGGAAGACGGCACCGTGTTCCGTGTGCCGATCGAGCGCGCCCACATCGAGGACGACGCCGGTAAGAACACCCACGTGGGTGGCGCCGACGGCCGTATCGAGGGCGCCGACCACTCGCTGGTCGACTACAACCGTGCCGGTGTGCCGCTGATTGAGATCGTCACCAAGCCGATCGAGGGTGCGGGCGACCGCGCTCCCGAAATCGCCGGTGCCTATGTGCGCGCCATCCGCGACATCGTGCGCGCGCTGAACATCAGCCACGCCCGCATGGAGCAGGGCAACATGCGCGCTGACGTGAACGTCTCGTTGCGTCCGAGCCCGGACGCTCCGTACGGCACCCGTTCCGAGACCAAGAACGTGAACTCGTTCCGCGGCATCGAGAAGACCATCCAGTACGAGATTCGCCGTCAGGCCGCTCGTCTGGACGACGGCAAGGAGATTCTGCAGGAGACTCGCCACTGGGATGAGGCTACGCAGACCACCGCCGGCGGCCGTCTGAAGTCCGATGCCGACGACTACCGCTACTTCCCGGACCCCGACCTCGTCATGCTCCACATCACCAAGGAGCACATCGAGGAGGTGAAGGCCCAGATGCCGGAAATGCCGCGCGAGCGGCGCAACCGCCTCAAGTCCGAGTGGGGCCTGAGTGATCTGCAGATGCGTGACATCCTCAACGCCGACGCCCTCGACCTGATTGAGGAAACCGTCAAGGCCGGTGCCAAGGCTGCCGGTGCCCGCAAGTGGTGGCTGGGCGAGCTTTCCCGCGAAGCCAACGCCAAGGGTGTGTCCCTCGAAGAGCTGCCGATCACCCCGGCCGATGTGGCCGAGGTCGAGAAGCTCATCGCCTCCGGCAAGCTCAACGACAAGCTCGCCAAGCAGACCGTCGAAGGCGTGCTTAAGGGCGAAGGCACTCCGGATGAAGTCGTCAAGAAGCACGACTACAAGATCGTCGAAGACAACGGTGCCATCGAGGCGGCCGTCGACGCGGCGTTCGAGGCGAACCCGGATGTCGTCGAGAAGCTCAAGAGCGGCAACGTGAAGCCGATGGGTGTAATCATCGGCGCCGTGATGAAGGCCACGCGCGGTCAGGCCGACGCCAAGGCCGTCACCAAGGTCGTCATGGGCAAGATCAAGGGCTGATTGGATTCACTGGTTCCCGCTGGCGGGAGCTGTCGAACGGAGTGAGACTGAGGGTGGTCGCCATGTATGGATGACCACCCTCAGTCCGCTTCGCGGACAGCTCCCGCCGGCGGGAGCCTTTATTGATTCTGTAAGAAAGTCGGCTCAGAGCATTTCCAGCGTTCACCCAGTCGAGTAAGATATGTTCGGCACTGGACCGTGAGCCGAAACAAGCCGAACCGGGGGATGTATACCGATGACCGCAACCAACGAGACGCTGAGCATGGCTACCGAAGCGCAACTGAAGCGCGATCTGCCACAGAGCATCGTCATTCCGCCAATCCGTGGCGAAATGGTGCACCTGCGCCCCGCCATCGTCGAGGACCTGTCTCGTTTGGATGAACTTGATGCCTTCTATGGCGCATCCAAGATCACCGGCAAGGATGCGGTCACTGAACGCGCCATCGTACACACGTGGGTCCGCCGCTCCCAGGCTTGGGAAGCCGGTCAGGCACCCGCCGAATCCGGTGTGGGTGATCCGGAATCCCGCCGCACCATCGCATGGGCTGTATTGACTGACGCCGACCATGACGATGACGGTCAGCTCGATGCGGCCAGCACCGATAATGTCATCGGCATGATTTTCCTTATCGACATTGACGGCTGGTCCAAGTCCGCCCGCATCCAGATCATCTTGGGCCGTGAATACCGTGGCCGCGGCTACTCCCGTGACGCCATGCCGCGTGTGATGACCTACGGTTTCGCGCCCGAACCGGCCGGCCTGGGTATGCACCGCATCTGGGTGAGCGTGCCGGAAAAGAACAGCCGTTCGATCTCGGTCTACCAGTCGCTCGGCTTCGTGCCGTCCGGCACCTCGCGCGACGCGTTGTGGGATGTCGAGAACAACAAATACCAGGACCTTATCGTCATGGACACGTTGGTCGACGAGTACGATCCGATTCGTTCGCTTGACGCTTTTGGTATGCACTTGATTGAGGACAACCCGGGTGTCAAGGAAGCGCTGTCCGCGCGTGAGTATTCCATCGCCATCCAGCAGAACAAGCCGGAACCCGAGCCGGCACAGCGTGGTGAGGCAGCCGCCGTCACGACGAGTGACGTGCAGTCCCAGGCCCAGACGCCGTCGGCCGCACAGCCAGTCGAGCCACAGGCCAAGCGCCACGACGATACGCAGAAGAACGCGCGCCACAGTCTCGAAGAGGAAAGCAACTGGCCGTACGGTCAGGCGGAACGCAAGCCCTCAAAGGAAGCATGGTGGCGTACGCTGGGCCGCGGCCGCAAACGCGATACGGAAAGTGAGTGAGTAAACAAGCATGAGTGCCGAGGATCTCGACAATTACGAAACCGACGCCGAACTCGCGCTGTATAGGGAATACCGTGACGTCATCAAGCTGTTCACCTATGTGGTGGAGACTGAGCGTCGCTTCTACTTGGCGAATAAGGTCGATTTCAACGTGCGTTCCGCTGGTCAGGACGTGTATTTCGATGTGCAGCTGACTGACGCATGGGTGTGGGATGTCTACCGTTCCAGCCGTTTCGTCAAGTCCGTGCGCATCGTGACCTTCAAGGACGTGAACGTCGAAGAAGTCCAGAAAACCGATATCGACATTCCCGACGATATTCACTGATAGGCAATCGTCTGATACAGCCTGTATTGACAATGCGCGGCATTCTGTCATCTTACGGCGGGGCGTCGCGCATTGTTCATACAACGCATAGCAAAAGTTCAGACTCGTAACCTTGCCATTGTGTGTCTTGTCTGCTTGCGGCTGATAGAACATGCTGCATGAACACACACCATATGCAGCAGGGCCTTAAGGGCTCCATTGCGGGCGTGGTTGCTGCCGCCACATTGCTGGCCGGTGGCATTCTGACCGTTCCGCACGCCATGGCTTTGGAGGCCGATGACCAGTATTACAGCAGCAAGCAGCCATATGTGGCACCTAGCGAAGCGACCACTGCCAGCTATAGCCAGGCGCCGGAAGGCTACGAAACGGTATACACCCAGTCGATGGCTCGCCACGGTTCACGCGGCCTGTCCAGCTACAAATACGACGCATTGCTTATGAAGATGGCCGAAGCCGCCGAAGCGGATAACGGTTTTAAGTCTGATGCCATCAAGTCCGAATTCATGAAGAATCTCAAAGCCATCACCGCCGCAAATGTGGAGAATGGCTACGGTATGCTCACCGGTCAGGGTGCTGACCAACATCAGGGCATTGGCGCGCGTGCCTACGAGCGCAACAAGACGCTGTTCGACAGCGCAGCCAAGGACGGTGGCAAGATTGCCTATCAGTCCTCTGGCGAAGCCCGCGCTACTGAATCAGGCGAGAATTTTGCTCGCGGTTTCAACGCGGCCTCGAACAATGAACTGGCGAACAGCACCGTAACGCCCGCCAATCCGGCCGGTACCGGTGAAGCAGCGGCTTTCGACAAGACGCCGAACACGCTGTACTTCCACAAGTCCGAAAACCCGGACGGCACTGAGAAAACCGGTGAAGCCAAGCAGCGTGCCGACGATTACCAGAACTTCGTGGAAAACGATGCGATTATCGCAGGCGCTGAGCAAACCATCGCCGAAAATGAGGATGTGAAAACAGCCTCTCACGATTTGCTTTCGCAAATCTTCACCGACGACTTCCTCGCCAAACTGGCCGACGGCACATACGCTTGGTATAACACTGCCGATGGCACCAAGGGCGGCGAGGCCAACTGCGCGCCGGGAGCCGACCCCGGCAAGGACGCCGACGCCTGCGGCGAAGCCAAGAAGAAGATCGCCTCCGAATACGATGCCGCGATGGATTTGTACAACCTGTACATCATCGCCGCTGATATGGAAAACGAGAACACCGGCAGCCATACCTTCGACTTCAACCAGTACTTCCAAGGTGAGCAGGCAAGCGATGCCAAGTTGTTCGCCTGGGCGCTTGACGCCGAGGACTTCTACGAGAAGGGCCCGAGCTACGCCGGCCAAGACGAGACCTACACAATCGCGCAGCCGCTGCTTGACGATTTCTTCTCGTCAATCGATGAGCGCGTAAACGGCGGATCCACCGTTGCTACTTTCCGCTTTGCCCACGCCGAGACGATGATGCCGTTCGCCGCGCTGCTTGGCCTTCCCGGTTCCACCCAGCAGGCGGCCGCCAGCACCACCGACGTGTACACCTACGCCAACAATGAATGGCGCGGTGAATCGGTGACTCCGATGGCTGCCAATGTGCAGTGGGATGTTGCCGTCAAATCCGGCAACGACCCGAAGACCGGCCGTGCCTACACGCCGCTCGTTCGTATGCTCTACAACGAGCAGGAAATTTCTTTCCGCTCCGAATGTACGCTGATCGCTGATGGTTCCACGTGGTACAAGCTCACTGAGCTCAAAAGTTGCTTGGCTTCCAGTCACCAAACCCTAGGCGACGATGCGCGTCTGACTGATGATTCCACAACGCAGCCGGGCGCAGGACCTAACACTGGTGAAGGAACGAGTACCACTCCGAATAACAATGGTGCGGGAACTCATCAGCCCAGCAACACTCAGGCTAATGGTACGGAAAACGAGTTGAGTCGTACCGGTGTTGCCGTTACTGGTATTGCGGGGATTGTGATGCTGCTTGCACTTGCAGGAATCTCGCTGAATCTATGGAAGGTTCGTCGCTGATGAATTAGCCCAAGACCAAACCGCTTCGCCGCGCTGTGTGTAACGCAGCGTTTCCGAATACCCCTACCTCACGATTCGATGCGTCGCCTTTCTGCTGATGGAAAGACGGCGCATCGGTCGTATATCGGGAGAATTCTGTAAGCATTCGCTCATCTTTCGGTGTGCGATTCCGGGGCTTCTAGTAGACTGTCTCTGTTTTTGCGTTTATAAGGAGCATAATGGCCGACAAGCAATCCGTAGTGATTATCGGCGGCGGTCCGGCTGGACTTACCGCCGCATGGGAACTCATCAAGGACGGCGGTGCCGACAAGTACGACGTGACCGTGCTGGAGGGGACCCGCGAGTTCGGCGGTATCTCGCGCACCGTGAAGCACAACGGCAACCGCATGGATATCGGCGGCCACCGTTTCTTCTCCAAAGACGAACGCATCATGGATTGGTGG
>JAIJEI010000064.1 GCA_022739095.1 Bifidobacterium sp. | reverse complement strand
GCGGACGAGGTCGCCGGCCTGCCGGAGATGGACCGCTACCTGCTGGCCCGCACCCGTCGCCTGGTGTTGGCGGCCGAGAAGGCGCTGAACGAGTTCGCCATCTCCGACGCCTGCGATGCGGTCTGCGACTTCATCGACGTGCTCACCAACTGGTACATCCGCAACACCCGCGACCGCTTCTGGAACGAGGATGCCACCGCGTTCAACACGCTGTATACCGTGCTGGAGGCGTTCATGCGCGTGCTCGCGCCGCTCGCCCCGATGGAGGCCGAGTCCGTGTGGCGCGGCCTGACCGGCGGTGAATCCGTGCATCTGGCCGAATGGCCGTTCGTGGTGGACGAGAA
The DNA here is from genome assembly GCA_022739095.1 of Bifidobacterium sp. Taxonomy (GTDB): domain Bacteria; phylum Actinomycetota; class Actinomycetes; order Actinomycetales; family Bifidobacteriaceae; genus Bifidobacterium. Next base: position 9,693 of record JAIJEI010000064.1, on the reverse strand, counting down.
GACCGGCGCCGATACCGAGCTTGGCCGCGTGCTGGTCGACGATCCGGCCTTGGTGGATGCGATGGAGAAGGTGCGCGAAGTCGTTTCCGGCACGCTGTCGCTGCGCAAGGCCGCCAAGATCCGCGTGCGCCAGCCCCTTTCCAAGCTCACCGTGGTGGCCGGGAACGTGGAGGCCGTCAAAGCCTACGACGAGCTGCTGAAGGCCGAGCTCAACATCAAGAGCATCGAGTTCTCGACGCTGCAGGATGCCGCCGCCCACGGTCTGAAGATCGTGCACGAGCTGAAGGTGAACGCCCGCGCCGCCGGCCCGCGCCTCGGCAAGCAGGTTCAGTTCGCCATCAAGGCGTCCAAGTCCGGCGACTGGCATGTCGATGCGACGTCCGGCGCCCCCGTGGTGTCGACGCCGTCCGGCGATCTCGAGTTGGTCGAAGGCGAGTATGAGCTGATCAACCGTGTGGAGGAGGAGAACGCCACGGAGGCCGCCTCCTCGGTGTCCACCGCCCTGCCGACCGGTGGTTTCGCGATTCTCGACACGGCGCTTGACGCCGATCTGCTTGCCGAAGGCTATGCCCGCGACGCCATCCGCGCCATTCAGGATGCCCGCAAGGACGCCGGTCTGGACATCGCCGATCGCATCGCCTTGGTGCTGAGCGTGCCGGCCGCCAATGTGGCCGATGTCGAGCGGTTCCGCGATCTGATCGCCCATGAGACGCTGGCCTCCTCCTTCGAGGTGAAGGAGGGCGCCGAGCTGGGCGTGGAGGTTGTTAAGGCGTGATGCCATGGCGGACTGACCGCGCCTGATGCGTGGTGCACGGGCGCGTGGAATGCATGAAGTGGTCCCGCCGTTTAGCGGCGGGACCACTTTTTGTTTCGTGGTATGCTTGCGCTGCGACGATGGCGTTGCGATACGGAGCGATTGACGAGGTGACGATAATGTGTGCGACGTACTATGCGAGAACCAGCGATCACGGGTATGAGACCTGCGCGGAGCACCTGGCCATGGCCGGTTGCCTCGCCGGAGGGTTTGCCAAGGGCTTCGGGTATCTTGACGACGGATTGCTGGCTGGTCTGGTCCACGATCTGGGCAAATACTCGGATGCTTTCCAGCGGCGAATCCGCAACCCCGATCATTGCGGACCCGTCGACCATTCGACGGCCGGCGCGTTGCTGTTGATGCGGCATGCCCCGTTGGCGGCGATGGCGGTGGCCGGGCATCACGCGGGGCTGCCTGATCTCGGCAGTTACGGCGAGCTGGAGGGTCCAACGTTCATGAGCCGCATGAACAGGGCGCGCAGGGCGGGGGATTGCAATCCACTCGCTCTGGCTCAAGCGGGAGAGACGCAACTGAATATTCCGCAGTCGGCGTTCCTGCATGGGACTCGATCCGCGAAGCCGATGACCTCGGGCAAGCGTTCCGAGCGATGGTCGCCGTACACCGACATGATGTTGACGCGCATGCTGTTCTCCGCTTTGGTGGATGCGGATCGACTTGATGCCGAATTCTTCACTTCGAATCGTATTGACCGTGCGGAACATCACATCCTTGAATCTTTGAAGAAGTACCTTGGTCCTCAGAACCTGGCGAGTGGCCGGGTGCCCGCATTCGATGCCCTGCGTGAGGCGTCGCTGACGGTGTCCGTCGAGCGTGACGCCGAAGACCGGTCCCGGACCGATCGACTGGCCGCCATCATGGAGAACACAGCCGATGGATATCTTGCCGCACCCGATAAGCGGCCGATTGATATCAGACGCTGTGAGTTGCTTGAGCGATGCCTGGCCTGCGGCAAAGATCCGTCATACGGCACCGGCCTATATACGCTCACTGCCCCCACTGGCAGCGGCAAAACCATTTCCTCGATCGCGTTCGCCCTCGAACATGCGCGCACCAACAATCTGCGACGCGTCATTTACGTGATTCCGTATACGTCGATTATCGATCAGACGGTAGGCCAGTTCGAGGCGATCTTTGGAACGGACGCCGTGTTGCCCCACTACTCCGAAGCGCCGTACCAGCTCAAGAACGAGTCCGACATGGATGAAACGGATCTCAGGCGCGCGCTTGCCGCGGAGAACTGGAACGCGCCGATCGTGGTCACCACGGCGGTGCAGTTCTTTGAAAGCCTGTACTCGAATGCAACCTCGCGATGCCGTAAGCTGCACAACATAGCGGATTCCGTTATCGTCTTCGACGAGGCGCAGACGTTGCCGGTGCCGTATCTGAGGCCGTGCGTACGGGCGATTGCCGAGCTTGTGGAGCGATACGGCTCCACGGCGGTGTTGTGCACCGCCACGCAACCGGAGCTGCAGCCACTGTTTGATGAATCCTTCGATGGCGACCATATGCGTGTTCCTGAGATTTCGCCGTTCACTCGTGACGATAGGGACTCGTTCCGTCGTGTGACCATCAAACGACTTGGCGATATCGCATTGGATGCACTTGCAGAGCGACTGGGAAGCCACAAGCAGGTGCTGTGTGTGGTGAACACGCGTAGCAAAGCCCAGTATCTCCATGACCGGCTGGCGGAAGATGACGCCGAAGGCAGTTTCTGCCTGACCACGCTGCAGTGTGCGGCGGATCGGCAGCGACTGTTCGCTGAGATCCGGGATCGACTGGATGCCGGAGCGTCATGCCGCGTGGTTTCCACCTCCTTGATCGAGGCCGGTGTGGACGTCGACTTTCCCGTCGCATATCGTGAAGAGGCCGGACTGGATTCCGTCATCCAGACAGCCGGACGCTGCAATCGCGAAGGTCGTCGCCTCGCTTCGGAGAGTGTGGTCCATGTGTTTTCCACGGAAGGTGGCTGCGCCCCGTTCCTCCGGCAGAACATCGCGGCGTTCCGGGCGGTGGCCGATCGTCATGCTGATTTGAATACGGATGAGGCGGTTCGCGCGTATTTCGCGGAGGTGCTATGTCTGAGAAATGGTGGTGCCGTCCGCGCGAACGTCAGCAATGATGCGCTTGATCGGAAGCGTATCCTGCCGCTGCACGGGCGTGATGCGAACTGGCCTTTTGCGGACATTGCCAAACGGTTCAGGCTCATCGATACGCCAACCATACCGGTGTATATCCCGCTGCCCGGTGAGGGGTCGCTCTTGTGCGAACGATTGGAGCGTGGCGATATGGATCGCACGCTGTTTCGCAAACTCGGCAGATACGCGGTCAACGTATGGCCGCGGCATCTCGAACAGTTGAAGTCGGTGGGGGCGGTATTAGCGGTCGGGCCGGGGAAGAGCGACGAAGAGGATTGCTTCGTCCTGCGTGATATGGGCTTGTACTCGTCGCGTCTGGGGTTGAGGCTGGACGGTGCGACCGCTGATGGCATCTTCGTGTGAGGAGTCCGTGTGTCCGGCCGTAGATGCGACCGGACACACGGGCGTTTCGGCTCCGCGCAGATAGAGACCAATAAATTTCAATCCACGCTCCCTGAGGGGGAGCGACCGTATACGTTAACGAATACGCGGTGCCTCTCTTCGGCGGCGTGTGGAACGCCCTCACCATGATACTAGCTTAGGATCTGTATTTATTGGAGTGTTCTTATTTGTCTCAATCTTAATGATGTGGTATGTTGGAGTCGTCAACGACGAAAACACCTCGATGAAAGGAGGGAAGATGTCAATACGCTTGGAAGTATGGGGTGAAAACGCCCTTTTCTCGAGAAGCGAATTCAAAACGGAGCGCGTCACCTATGACGTCATGACGCCATCCGCGGCGCGCGGAATACTGGAAGCCATATTCTGGCATCCGGGCATGTGCTGGCGGATCGACAGGATTCACGTGCTCAATCCTATCCGATTCGACAGCATACGCCGCAATGAGGTCGATAGCGTCATCAATATCGGCAAAATACGAACGATGGCGGAAGGACGTGGGGATGGCGGCGCCATATATACCGCTGAATCCATCCAACAACGCTCGTCCACTATCCTGCGTGACGTCCGATATGTGATAGACGCTCATTTCGAACTCAACCGGGCGAAAATGTCATCTACGGATTCAGCGGAGAAATTCCAGAGCATGTTCATGCGGCGTGCGGCCAAGGGGCAATGCTTCCATCACCCGTACTTCGGTACGAGGGAATTCCCCGTGGAATTCCAGTTATGGCAGGAATCCGGCGATCCCGTCGGTTTCGAACATGGGCATCGGGACCTGGGCTACATGTTGTACGACTTTGATTATCGCAATCCGGCTCATCCCGCCCCGTTGTTCTTCCGCGCCGAACTGGATGATGGCGTGTTGGACGTCGAATCCGTGGAGGTCAGATCATGATCATCGGTGATCTGTGCGACGAGTACGCCGTTCTGGTGTCTCAGGATAAAGCTCCGGCCTATGGGTATGACAACACCAACGTCCCATACGGGTTGGTCATCGACGATGACGGTACCTTGATCAGAGTTCGACCATTGGGGGACTTCAGCGGGAAGAAGCCCGTCAACATCATTCCGGTGCCGGCTCGTTTTCCTCGTTCATCAGGGATTGTGGCGAACTTCCTCTGCGACAACGTCACGTACCTGCTCGGCTGCGACACCAAAGGGAACGCCAAGCGTGCGGCGCAGGCGTTTCAAGCGTGCGGCGAATTGCATCGACGCATACTCGATGGCGTCAAGGACCGTGCCGCCTCCGCCGTATGCGCCTTCTTCTCGAAGGCGCCGCAATGGCAGACCGCCCAACGTCTTATGGGGGACGAGGCATGGAAATCATCGGTGACGATGAACTTCGCCCTGGAATATGACGATGGAGGGCAGACGATATTCATCGGAGAACTTCCGCGCATACGAGAAGCCTGGGATGCCTATTACGGGCGGGAGGACGATGCCGATGAATCGGCACTGGTCTCAAGCCTGGTTTCCGGCGAACGCATCGTTCCGGAAAAGGTCCATCCCAAAATCAAAGGTGTCGCGGGAGCCCAATCATCAGGCGCGTCATTGATATCATTCAATGCCCCGGCATTCTGCTCACATGGTGCCGAGCAAAATGAGAACGCTCCGATGAGCAAGCGGGAGGCCTATGAATATACGACGGCGTTGAACACCCTGCTCGCCGACCGTGATCGGGTCCAACGCATCGGAGGCGATACCATCGTATCATGGGCCAATTGTGGCGATAACGCATATCGTGACGTGTGGGATCAGTACATGGGGCAATCCGGCGGACTGAGTGAAAAAGTGGTCGTGGATGCCACGCGTGCGCTGGCACAGGGAAAACCTTACGACTACGAGGGAATTCACCTCAGCCCGGATGAACAATTCCATATTCTCGCGCTGTCCCCCAATGCGGCACGTCTTTCGGTTCGGTTCTATCTGACCGATACGTTCGGGGCGTTCGCGCGCAACATCGATCGGCATTATCGAGATACCGCCATCCGACGCCCCGTCTACGATTCGACGACCTCCCTGCCTACATGGAGATTGTTGAATCAGACCATACGAACACAAAGCAAAACCGCGAAAGTGTCACCGCAAATGGCGGGTGCCGTCATGAAAGCGATACTTGAAGACACGCCGTATCCGATGACTCTGATCAACGCGGTGGAGCGTCGGATCAATGCCGAACATGATGTCTCGCCGGATAAGGCGGCGATCATCAAAGCGTATTACCTACGCGCAACAACCAATGCACAATTCAAGGAGGTGCTACGGATGGACATCAATGAAGAGAGCGGCTACCTGCCGTATGTGCTCGGCCGCATGTTCTCCATCTACGAGCAGATTCAGTTGGCCGCCATACCCGGCATCAATACCACGATCAAGGACAAGTATTTCACCAGTGCATCCACGACTCCGGCCCGCATCTTCCCGATTCTGGGAGATCTCGCGGCGAAGCACATGCGGAAAGCCTGGAAGTCGAAGGGGCTGAAAGTCAAGTTGGACAAGGCTCTGGGCGAGCTGACCGGGAGAGTGGGGGACCGTTATCCCTCCCGTCTTTCCCTGGAGGAACGCGGCGCATTCCAACTCGGATATTATTTCGAAAATCAGAAACGATTCGACAAAGCCAACAAGAACAACAGCGAACAGGGAGAGAACAATGACTGACCGTAAACCCATCGAGAACCGTTATGATTTCACCATCCTCTTTGATGTGAAGGACGGTAATCCCAACGGCGACCCGGACTCCGGCAACATGCCTCGAGTCGACATTGAAACCGGTAATGGCCTGACGACGGATGTGTGCATCAAGCGTAAGATCCGCGACTATGTGCAGACGGCCATGGGTGAGCAGGCCCCTTGGCGAATCTACATCCAGAACAGGCAGACGCTCAATCGGTTGGACAGCGAGGCGCTCAAGGCGGAACATGTCGACACAAGCCTTGAAAGCAAGGACTTCGCCAAAGAAATCAAAGCTCTGAAGAAGACCGATCCCGAATTGGATCGGCGTCTACGCGACTATATGTGCGACCAGTTCTTTGACATTCGCACCTTTGGTGCGGTGATGACCACATTCGTCAAGGGTAGTCTGTCGTGCGGCCAGGTGCGGGGGCCGGTACAGCTCGGGTTCGCCCGCTCCATCGATCCGATCAGTGTTCAGGAGATATCCATCACCCGTATCGCCGTCACCACGGAAGCGGATGCCGCCGAGAAAAACAACACCATGGGCAACAAATTCATCATCCCCTATGGCCTCTACCGTATGAACGGCTACATCTCCGCCAAGCTCGCTCAGAACGTCACCGGTTTCTGCGATGAAGACCTCGATGTACTGTGGCAAGCGATTCTGAATATGTTCGAGTTCGATCGCTCTGCGGCGCGTGGCAACATGGCGGTTCGCAAGCTGTACGTATTCAAGCACAGCAGCGCGCTTGGCGATGCCCCCTCGTGGAAGCTGTTCGACAGCATCAACGTCCATAAGCGTGCAGAAGTGGATGCGCCCCGCGATTTTGCTGATTATGAGGTGCGAGTGAATCGTGAAGCCATTCCGGAATCCGTCAGCCTGACCGAAATGGTCGATCACGCATTGTGATTCCCCATGCAAATCGGAGATCGTCATCGCAATGGCATTATGTCGTTGTTTTTGACGATCTCCGGCTTTCGAATCGCATGTGCCGGTGATCCCATTGCGTGAATTGTTGAAGAGAGAGGCATTGCATGCATACACAATCGGAGTATCCTGAGGATGACTGGCTGGCTCTCTCCGGCCTTCAGCATTTCGCGTTTTGCCGACGTCAGTGGGCGTTGATTCATATCGAGCAGCAGTGGCGGGACAACTATCTCACGACGGCCGGCTCCCTGGAACATGACAGGGCTCACGACTATGGCGCGTCGGAAGCACGGGGCGATCTGCTGATCATGCGCGATCTGCGCGTGTTTTCACGGCGGCTGGGCATCACTGGTGCGTGTGACGTAGTCGAGTTCCGGCAATCGGACGCCGGCGTGCCGTTGCATGGGCGAGCTGGTACCTGGTCTCCCTACCCCGTGGAATACAAGCATGGCGCACCCAAACAGACGGATGCGGATCGCCTTCAACTTTGCGCGGAGGCTATGTGCCTGGAAGAGATGCTGGCCTGCTCGATTCCGGAAGGCGCGTTGTTCTACCAGCAGACCAAGCATAGGGAGCGCGTGCGTCTCGATGAATCGTTACGCGATCAGATCGTTACGATGTCGGGTGAGATGCACGACCTGTTCACTCGCGGGCACACTCCGAACGTCAAACCTTCGAAGAGCTGCCGAGCATGCTCGCTACGCGATATCTGCCTGCCGAAACTTGCGGGAAGCCGCTCGGCGAAACAATTCATTGATGAGGTCATGCGCGCAGAAGCGGCCGGACAGGAGAATCGCACATGAAGCAACTGCTCAACACCTTGTATGTCACCAGCGAGGACGCCTATCTGTCGCTGAAGAACGACAATGTCATAGTCCAGCAAGGAGATGCCACGCTCGGACGGATCCCGTTGCGCTCCTTGGAAAGCGTCGTGAGCTTTTCTTACAAGGGCGCGTCGCCCGCGCTTATGGGCAGATGTTCGGAATTCGGAGTCGGATTGTCGTTCTTCTCCCCGCACGGGCGATACTACTGTTCGATACTCGGCGAGAACAACCGCAACGTGCTGCTTCGTCGTGAACAGTTCCGTTTCGCGGACGATGACGGTGCTGCCTTGTTGTTCGCGCGGTCGTTCATCATTGGGAAGATCTACAACTCTCGTTGGGTTCTTGAGCGAACCAAACGGGATCACGCGCTACGCATCAACAGTGAGCGAATCGCTGAGCAAAGCGAGAAACTTCGGCAGTCGTTGCTGGGTGTACGCGATTGCACGTCCATAGACGGGCTGCGCGGAGTGGAAGGATTGGCCGCCAAAGACTATTTCTTCGTTTTCGATGACCTGATTCTACGCAACAAGGACGCGTTCTTCTTTGAGCAGCGCAGCCGCAGGCCTCCGTTGGATCGTGCAAATGCGTTGATGTCGTTCGTGTATTCGATACTGACCAGTGATTGCATCGCGGCTCTGCAAGGAGTAGGGCTTGACCCTTATGTGGGGTTTCTGCATACCGATCGGCCGGGGCGCGCTTCCCTGGCGCTGGATTTGGTTGAAGAATTTCGGCCGGCTCTGGCCGACCGTTTCGTACTGACGCTCATCAACACGGGAGCGGTCAAGCCCTCCCAGTTCGAAGTGCGTGAGAACGGCGGCGTGTTCCTTTCCGAGAGTGGGCGCAAAACAGTGCTTGCCGCGTGGCAGAAGCGAAAACAGGAGACAATTACCCATCCGTTTTTCAACGAGAAGATGCCGTGGGGACTGGTGCCCCATGTACAGGCATTGCTGCTCAGCCGTGTGATCCGCGGTGATCTGGATGCTTATCCGCCGTTCATGTGGAAGTAGATAGCTTTCCATGGAGTCGGGGGAGAGGCTTGCCGATGTGAAACACTGCAGCTGATTCCTTTCGGCATGATTAAGGAGACGGGATACGATGAAACGATGATGGTTGTTGTGGCTTACGATGTCAGCACGGAAACGCCCGAAGGCAGGCGAAGGCTGCGGAACGTGGCCAAGATTTGCATGAGATACGGTCAACGCGTGCAGAACAGCGTCTTCGAGTGCTCCGTATCGCCGTCCGATTACCTGATTCTGAAGCATGATTTGGCGGCGGTTATGGATGAGTCGCAAGACAGTCTTCGGTACTACAACCTCGGGGCGAAGTATTCCTCGAGGATCGAATATCGAGGAAGGCAGCGACATATACCTGTTGATGACGTGATGATGCTTTGATGCCGGATTGGTGTGTGGCGTGTGGATATTGGTCGGTGCGAGCCCCAAGCTCTCATGAAGTACTGGGCTGTTCGCACCACGGTTGAGGACTTTTGAAGACGGTGTATGTTCTTCTTGCTGTTTGATAACTCAAGAGTGGATGATTTGCTGGTATTTCGATTCGGCAGATTTGCGTATCTGGGGAGATGCGAGTGGGTTGTACAGTACAATCGATGCTAAGGAGTGGTCGGAGTGTCCGTATCTTGGGATGCGAAGTCCATTCTCGCGGTCGCACCCCTCACGGGGTGCGTGGATTGAAATTTGGTTATAGTAGGTGGCGTGTGATATGAAATATTGTCGCACCCCTCACGGGGTGCGTGGATTGAAATCTCATTGTCTGCGACGTATGCGGAGCCGACCCGGTGGTCGCACCCCTCACGGGGTGCGTGGATTGAAATTCGTCACGCAGGGAGTATTCGACGGCCACCTCGTCGCACCCCTCACGGGGTGCGTGGATTGAAAT
>JAIJEI010000271.1 GCA_022739095.1 Bifidobacterium sp. | reverse complement strand
TTGAGCATGGCGGTGTCGTTGTCGGAGTCTCCGATGGCGATGGTGTCGGCAATGGCATAGCCCAGCAAAGAAGCCACGTCGCGCACAGCGGTACCTTTGTCGATGCCATTAATCAGCAACTCGCCATTGTTCGGGGAGATCTTGTCATACGAACCATGCACGAGCTCAAACCATGGGCTCAAATCACGTTGAGTCTCCTCGAAAGTCACGTCAGGATTCGGCGAGGTGAAGTATGACCCCTTGCTCACACGAATCGTCTGTCCCAAAGTCGAGCCAGTCGGCACCTCCACCTCATCCAACAGGTGCCAGAATCGCGCAAACTCACCACGATTCCACGTCTTGCCCTTGGACTCCAGATGGCGGCGATAACCTTCCGAGATGTACATGCCATCCGCACCTTGCCATTGGTAGCTCTCGATATGATGCTTGGCAAAATACGCCATCGCCGCATCGACCGCTTCAGGAGGGACGAGATGCTGGAACAGCAGCCTGTCTCCGATATTCGCCTGAGCACCCGCCACGGAAACCACGCCATCGAAACCGAGGTCGAGGATGCTGCGTTCGATTTTCGGCACGGAACGCCCGGTGCAGATGAAGAGCTTGTGGCCGTTGGCCTGGGCTTGTTTGCAAGCGATTTTGGCAGATTCGGGTACGACGTGGTTTTCGTCGGCTAGGGTGCCGTCGATATCGATGAATACGAGTTTGCTATTGGTTGTCATGGTTACCTTCGTAACTGGTTGGACCTCCCCCAGTCAGCTTACGCTGACAGCTCCTCCAGGGGGGGCGAAGAAAATCCCGCCTAAAAACTTACAAGCATCACACGGCGTAGGCGGCCCAGCGGCCGTGGGTGTGCTGGACTTCGATGGGCATACCGAACAATTCCGACAAGCGTTCGTCGGTCAGGCCATTCTCCAACGAACCGGTGTAGACGATGGTGCCAGCACCGGGATTACCCATTGAATCCACGCCCGCTTCGGTGGCGTCCTCAGCAGGAATCGGCTTTCGTCCCATCATAGCGATGTGGTCGAAACCAGCCGGAATCTCCTCCAGTCGATGGGTGACCAGCACCACGGCACGCTCGGAGCTTTCCTCGCCGATTCGGCTCAGTGTGCGCATCACCTGCTCGCGGCCGCCCAGGTCAAGGCCGGTGGTCGGTTCGTCCATGATGAGCAGCTCGGGATCTCCCATTAGTGCGCGGGCGATCAATACGCGGGTGCGTTCGCCTTCGGACAGTCGCCACATCTCCTTGCCTTCCAGATAGGAGACGCGAAAATCGCGCAGCAGCTGGCGGGCAATCAGCGGCGAGCCCGGGTAGTAGCGCAGCTGGCCGTTACGGTTGAAGTGTTCTACGACCGAAATATACGGCTCCAGCTCTGCCGGCAGGTCGTCCTGCTGCCAGATGCGGGCGATGCCTTCAAGATACTCGCCGGTACGTTCGGCGTGCTCGCCGCTCAGCTGATAGCGGCCCGCGCCGGCGTGAGTGTCCAGGTAGAGAAACGGTTTTTCTTTCTCTTTCAGTGA
>JAIJEI010000063.1 GCA_022739095.1 Bifidobacterium sp. | reverse complement strand
CAAACAGGGTATTGTGGTGAGACGATAACGTAACTGTCGATTTTCAAGGAGAAATGACATGGCAGAAACCTTCAACGTCGTTGTGGAAATTCCGCGCGGCTCCAAGAACAAGTACGAAGTCGATCACGAGACCGGTCGCGTCTTCCTGGACCGTACCCTGTTCACCGCAATGGGTTACCCGGATGACTACGGCTACATCGACGGCACCCTGGGCGAGGACGGCGATCCGCTGGACGCTCTCGTGATGATTCCGAACTCCGTGTTCCCGGGCTGCGTGGTCGAGTGCCGCGCCGTGGGCCTGTACCACATGGTCGACGAGGCCGGCGGCGACGACAAGGTGCTGTGCGTGCCCGCCGACGTTCGTTTCGATGACATCAAGGACATCGACGACGTCAACGAGTACCACAAGGCCGAAATCAAGCACTTCTTCGAGCAGTACAAGGCTCTGGAGCCGGGCAAGGAAGTCCTGCCGGGCGACTATTGGACCGGTGCTGACGCCGCCGAAAAGGAAATCATTGCCGCGCGTGAGCGCCTCGCGAACGAAGGCAAGTGATTTCCTTTAGGAAAGCCCGGTGGGCTTTCCGGCGGCGGCGTGCGAAGGCGCGACAGCGGCTGAGCCAGCATTGAGCCGGCCGCAGGCCGTCCGTAATTGCATGCCGAAAAGGAAATCATTGCCGCGCGTCAGCGTCTCGCTGATTCCGAGAAGTGATTCGATTCTGAATCGTTAGCGAAGGCCCCTTCGGGGGCCTTTTGTCGTATTTGCGGCAAAGCCGTTCTACTCTCCCATTCAGTCGCAGTTTCACTGCGCCAGCTCCCTCGCCAGAGGGAGCTTGTATTTTGTGATACAGTGGTGTTTTGTCTTTTCAACTAGGCGTAGGCGGCGTGTAGGAACGCTGGTCGAGGCCCATCGCGCGGTAATCCGGCGATGAACCTTCTGTCACACCATGATTTCGATAATCATTCAAATCCTGCTTATTTCTGTTTCCGTAGCTATGGATGCATTCGCCGTATCCATTGGCAAAGGCCTGACCGTATCCCGCGTACGAGTGCAAGACGCCGTGAAAAGCACCCTCTGGTTCGGCGGATTCCAGATGCTGTTCCCCGTTCTCGGCTATTTCGCGGCATCTACATTCAGCAAATACGTAGCCCAATTCGACCATTGGATCATCTTCGCCCTGTTGGTGTTCATCGGCGGCAACATGGTTCACGAAGCCTTCGGAGAAGACGAGGAAAACGCCAAGGAGACCGCCCAGTTCGATTGGAAGCATATGCTTTTTCTGGCCGTGGCCTGCAGTATCGACGCGTTCGCCGTAGGCGTGAGCCTGACCTTCATGTTCACCAAGGCCCATACGGCATTCGCCATCCTCAGCATCGGTGTGGTCACCGGACTGTTCTCCGCTGCGGGCCTGTACATTGGCCGCGCGTTCGGTTCCCGCTGGCAGAAGCCGGCGCAGATCGCCGGCGGCGTGGTGCTGATTCTGCTCGGCGCCAAAGTGCTGCTGGAGCATTTGGGCGTTATCACGTTCTGATTTAGTGTCATAAGCCCCTTCACCAGAGGGGCTATTTTGTTTGGTTTTCACCGTTCCAATGCCCGACGTAGGATTGGGATAGAAATTCGATTATCTGAGAGGCGTATCATGACCGAGATCACCCAGGAGGGTTGGAAGAACAAAGCCCTGAGCATGTTGTTGGCCCAACTGACGTCCTATGTACTGCTCATCGCAGCCACGGTCATTCCCTCCCCCGGCACCATCCCCATCATCCCTTTGATTATCGCCGCTCTGACGTTGGCCGCGTTCGTCGTGTTCTGGCCGTTCCGCGGCAGCATGCTGGATCGTATCGTCACTTTGGTGTTTGGCGCGATTTCTCTGATTTTCGTCATCGTACCTTTCCCGACCGGCAAGGTTCCGCCGGATCAGACCGCTGCGGATGGCTCGGTACTTCCTTGGTATTCATGGGCACTGGCTATGGGCCTGCTGCTGGTGGTGCTGGTGGTCTTCTCCTTCGGGCGCCAGATGGCTCGTGAGAAGCGCGAACATCTTATCCGTGCACTCTCTCACGCCGTGACTTCCGGTGTGGCGGCTCTCGCCGTGGCCGGCTGGTGCTTCCTGCCTGATTTGGGCGCAATGCTTGCCAAGGGCACCGCTGCGGGAACCGTTGCCCTGATCATCCTCATCGTTTTGGGCCTGGCCTTGGTCGTGGCCTCCACGTTGTGGGTGCGCGACGCCGATCCGGACCCGGATATTCGCTATCCGTGGATCGGCACCGGCCTGATGCCGGTAATGCTGATGGGCGTGGCCATCGCCGCAACCGCACTGGTGCTCGGCCGTATCATCGGTTGATGGACGTCCGCCGTTCCATATTCCGCAAACTTGTAACCCATGTGTCCACTACAAGCGCGTAAAATGATGAAAACCGTGCGAAAGCGGCATAACGTCGCTGCCAACTCGTACAGCTACACCGAGCAATCGCGTAACACATTGCAGGATAAAGGGGGATTAGCGTGACGGATCTTACGTTGATGACTTTCGCCAGCGATCCCGCCACCGTTTTGCCATCGCTCGCCCTGCTTTCTCATCGCGTCCGCGTACTGCCGATGGATGCAGCCAGCTTGGTGAAGATGCCGGAGAACACCATTCTGTTTCTGGATGCACGCGATGATCTGGCGACCGCAAAAACCTTGTGCCGCCTCATCCACGCTTCCGGCCTGTCCACGCCAATCGTGCTGGTGCTGACCGAAGGCGGCTTCACCGTGGTCAACTCCCAATGGGGCATCGCGGATGTGGTGGTCACCACCGCTTCCCCGGCTGAAGTCGAGGGCCGATTGCGATTGGTCTCCGAGCGCGGCAACGCTCCTGCGGCCGCAGCAGCCGGTTCTCCCGCCGAATCCACCACCACGGTGGAAGATGGCCAGATTCGCTCCGGCGACCTCATTGTGGACACCAACGGCTATACCGCTTCCCTGCATGGACGCCCCATCGATCTGGCATACAAGGAATTCGAACTCCTCAAGTACTTGGTCCAGCACCCCGGCCGCGTGTTCACCCGCGCCCAGTTGCTGCAGGAAGTATGGGGCTACGACTACTACGGCGGCACCCGTACGGTCGACGTGCATATCCGTCGTCTGCGCGCCAAGCTCGGCGGCGAATACGAACACCTCATCGGCACCGTGCGCAACGTGGGCTACCGATTCGACCCGCCGGAGACGGATAAGGAAACCGCCGCCGCACAGCAGGCCGCCAAAGCATCCTCTACCGCCATCGACACCGATGACGATACTCCCGATCTCAACACCGCCGCCTGACAGACCAGCAGCGCTGCAAACCATCAATCATCGACACTACGTCGCTTAGGTCCATACGATGAGAGAAACCAAATCCGCGCGTCTCACGCGCATGCATGACGAATACGACATTCTGCGCCAGGTGATTCCGGCACCAGCTTGCGCACTGCATTTCTCGAATCCGCTCGAATTGCTGATCGCCACCGTGCTCAGCGCCCAGACCACCGACAAGCGAGTCAACACGGTCACCCCCGAACTCTTCGCCACCTTCCCCACCGCCCGTGACTTGGCGGCCGCGAACCCGTCCCAAGTCGAAGACATCATTCATCCGCTGGGGTTTTATCGTTCGAAAACCCAGCATCTCATCGGACTGGCCACGGCACTGGACGAACGGTTCGGAGGCGTGGTGCCGCGCACGATGGATGAACTGACCAGTTTGCCGGGAGTCGGCCGCAAAACCGCGAACGTCGTGCTCGGCAACGCGTTCGATATCCCCGGATTCCCGGTCGATACGCATGTGATGCGCGTAACCGGACGACTGCGTTGGCGGTCGGATTGGCGGTCCGCGCACCCTGATCCCGTGAAAATCGAGAAGGAAATCACCGCCTGTTTTCCGCCCGAAGAGTGGACGAATCTCAGCCACCGACTGATTCTGTTCGGCCGGGCCACCTGCCACGCACGTACCCCCGACTGCGCCAACTGCCCGCTGTCCGACACCTGCCCTAGCTATGCGACGCCCGCCGGCAAGAGCACGTCCAAGCGCTAACCCATACCTCATCATAGTGAATTCCCGGATTCTAGGCTGAGTCCACCGCTAGACTGAAAACCATGCAGCACAGCAAACGGAACAATGCATGGTCCAAGTGGGGGATTTTTCTCGGAGTCGCCGTGGCACTCGGCGCACTCGTGGTTGTGGGATGGACGTTCATGCAAAACCGGTTCCAGCCGGGATCGTCTCTCGATGCCGATGTAACCATTGGCATCGACGATATGCCGCAATCCTTGGATATTCGGTCCGATTCCTCTGCGGCAGCCGAACGCCTGCTCATCGACAATGTGTATGAGACATTGGTGACCGTCGATCAAGACAACAAGCTTCAGCCGGGACTGGCGGCAAGCTGGAAGACTTCCGATGACGGACTGACCGTCACCCTGACACTGCAATCGGGCGTCACCTTCTCGAACGGTCATACGCTGGACGCCTCGGACGCCGTGTGGTCGTTGCAACAGAACGTGACCAACAAGGTGGCGGACGTCGATGAATTGGGCGATCTGGCGTCGGTCACCAATCCGAACGCCACCACAGTGGTCATCACGCTTGCCAAGCCCAATCCGACGCTGCTGCGAGCGCTGTCCGGCAGACTCGGCATTGTCTATGATTCCGAGTCGTCCAGTGCCGACTATCAACGCAAGGCCATAGGTTCCGGACCATTCACCGTAGCCGATTTCCAGCCTGGCCATTCGCTGAAGCTGGCGCGCAGCGATACCTACCATGGCACCAAAGCGGCCAGCAATGTCGTTGAATTTATGCAATACTCCGACGCCGATGCGCTCAGCAAGGCCCTGACCGACGGAAGTCTCGATATGGCGGCACCGGTTTCGGCTTCGACGGCCACCGGTTTGAACGGCAAGGATGGCCTGACCGTCAAGGAGGGGGCCACTACGGATAAGGTGCTGCTGGCCTACAACAACGGCACTGATTCGCTGCTCTCCGACGAACAGGCGCGTAAAGCCTTCCGCTATCAAATCGACGCAGCCGGCATCGCCGCCGCCCAACCTGACGCAGCCGGAGCATTGGGCGGTCCCATCAGCCCGCTGGAACCCGGATACGAAGATCTGACCGGACTGTATCCGCATGACGAAAACCAAGCCGGGCAGATGTTCTCCTACTTTGGTGCGCAATACCTGACTACGGTGAATCTGGTGGCCCCCGAAGAATACCGGTCGTTGGCCGAAACCATCAAGCAGCAGATCGAGCGACAGCCGCGCCCCACGGTGAACCTTGAAGTGCTCTCCGATGAGGATTATGCCAAACGAATCAAGGACGGCAAATGGGAACTGACCGTGATGAGCATGGACGGCACGGATGATGCCGGCATATTCGCCGACCCCGATTCCATGTTCCATTACGACCATACCGAAGCGCAACAGGCCTATGCGGATGCTCGCGCCGCCACTAATGACGCCGATTATGAGGCACGAATGAAGGCGTACGCCCGGCTGATCAGCGAGGATGCGGCCAGTGATTGGCTGTATACCCGCAAATGCTTCACTGTGGCGTCCACCAAGGTCTCCGGCTACCCGACCTCGATGATCAATCGCCGCATGCCGCTGGCCGGGTTGACAGTGAAGTAGGCAACCCTCAGTCACGGACGGGCTACGCCCGATAGTCCTTGGCTCACTATCGTTCGACCGTTCGCACCTCGTCTGCGAACAGCCTACTGGGCTGTTTACTGTACAGTTCGGCTTGTCATACAACGTGCATAAACTTTGGCTTTATGACTGAAGGCAAATCCATCATCAACGCTAACCTCACCCCGCTGCCCGACAAGGTCGGCGTGGACGGACTTGAGGACAAGTGGCGCGCCGTCTGGGATGAAGACGGCACCTACAAATTCCGCAATACCCGCGACCGCAAGGCCGTCTACTCCATCGACACCCCGCCGCCCACTGTCTCCGGTTCGCTGCACGTGGGTCACGTGTTCTCTTACACGCACACCGATGTGATTGCGCGTTACAAGCGCATGCGCGGCTACGACGTGTTCTACCCGATGGGTTGGGATGACAACGGCCTGCCTACCGAGCGCCGCGTGCAGAACTACTATGGCGTGCGCGTGGACGTGTCTCTGCCTTACGACCCGGACTTCAAGCCGCCGTTCGAGGGCACTGATGGCAAGAAGATCGACGCCAAGGATCAGGTGCCGATTTCCCGCAAGAACTTCATCGAGCTGTGCGAACGTCTGACTGCTCAGGATGAGAAGCTGTTTGAGGCCCTGTGGCGCAAGCTGGGTCTGTCCATCGACTGGTCGCAGACCTACCACACCATCGGCCAGCACCCGCAGCGTGTGGCCCAGAAGGCCTTCCTGCGCAACTTCGCCCGCGGCGAGGCCTACCAGCAGGACGCCCCCGGCCTGTGGGACGTGACCTTCCAGACCGCCGTGGCCCAGGCCGAGCTCGAATCGCGCGAATACCCCGGCTTCTACCACAAGGTGGCCTTCCGCTTTGAGGACGGCATCCCGATCTACATCGAGACCACCCGCCCCGAACTGCTGGCGGCCTGCACCTCGCTGATCGCCAACCCGAACGACGAACGCTACAAGCAGTACTTCGGCCAGTACGTCTACTCCCCGCTGTTCAAGGTCAAGGTGCCGATCCTCGCGCACCCGGCCGCCGAAATGGACAAGGGTGCCGGTATCGCCATGTGCTGTACGTTCGGTGACGTGACCGACGTCGAGTGGTGGCGCGACCTGAAGCTGCCCACCCGCCCGATCATCCAGCGCAACGGCCGTATCGTGATGGATACCCCGGACTGGATCGAGGACCCGGCCGGCCGCGAGGTCTTTGCCGAAACCGCTGGCAAGACCACGTTCTCCGCCCGCAAGATCATCGTCGACAAGCTGCGCGAATCCGGCGATCTGGATGGCGAGCCAACGCCGACCAAACGTATGACGAACTTCTACGAGAAGGGCGACAAGCCGCTCGAGATCGTCACCTCCCGCCAGTGGTACCTGAAGAACGGCGGTACCGACGCCAAGCTGAACGCCGAGCTTATCGAGCGTGGCGAGGAACTCGAGTTCCACCCCGACTTCATGCGCGTGCGTTATGAGAACTGGGTGCACGGCCTGAACGGCGACTGGCTGATCTCCCGTCAGCGCTTCTTCGGCGTCCCGTTCCCGCTGTGGTACCCGGTGAACACTTCCGGCGAGCCGGATTACGATCACCCGATCACTCCGAGCGAGGATCGTCTGCCGATCGACCCGACCATCGATGTGCCGGAAGGCTACGACGAGTCCCAGCGTGATGTGCCCGGTGGCTTCACCGCCGAGAAGGACATCATGGACACCTGGGCCACCTCTTCGCTGACCCCGCAGATCGTGACCCACTGGGCCGAGCCGGACGAGGCCTCCAAGGCCTTGTTCGCCTCCACCTTCCCGATGGACCTGCGCCCGCAGGGTCAGGACATCATCCGCACCTGGCTGTTCTCGACTGTGGACCGCGCGCACTTGGAGAACAAGTGCCTGCCGTGGGCCCATGCCACGCTGTCCGGCTGGATTCTGGACCCCGACCACAAGAAGATGTCGAAGTCCAAGGGCAACGTCGTGGTGCCGAACGAGCCGATCGAGAAGTTCGGCGCGGACGCCGTGCGTTACTGGGCCGCCGCCGCTCGCCTGGGCCTCGATGCCACGTACGACATCGGCCAGATGAAGATTGGCCGTCGACTGGCCATCAAGCTACTGAACGCCACCAAGTTCGCGCTGGCCATCGGCCGTGAGGACGAGAACCATCACGTGGGCGCTGCCGCCGAGGCCGCGTGGAACCCGGCCGATGTGACCGAGCCGCTGGATCGCGCCGCTATGGCCAAGCTGGCTTTGGTGGTGCGTCAGGCCACCGAGGCGCTGGAATCCTACGAGCATTCCAAGGCGCTGGAAGTCATCGAGTCCTACTTCTGGCAGTTCTGCGACGACTACATCGAGCTGGTCAAGAATCGCGCCTATGGCACTCCGGACGAACAGGGCAATGTGCCGTCCGAGAAGGCCGTGAAGTCCGCCCGCACCGCTCTGGGTCTGGGTCTGGACGCCTTCGCACGTCTGCTGGCCCCGTACCTGCCGTACGCCACCGAGGAAGTGTGGAGCTGGATGCACGCCGGTTCCGGTTCCGTGCACCGCGCCGCCTGGCCGGTCGTGGACCCGTATGTCGAGGCCGCCACCGGTGCTTCCCCCGAGCTGTTGACCTGGGCCGGCAAGGCCGTGGAGCAGCTGCGTAAGATCAAGTCCGAGGCCAAGGTCTCCATGAAGACCCCGATCCTGTCTGTGGCTCTGTCTGCTGCGTCGGAAGGCGTGGACGCGATTCACGCCGCCTTGGGCGATATCGCGCAGGCCGGTCGCGTGGTCGGCAAGTTCGATCTGGTGGCCAAGCACGCCGAGGAATCCGCCGCCGAAGACGCGCCCGAAACCGAAGTCGCCGTCGAAGCCAGCGAGCTCGGTGAGCCGCCGGTCAAGAAGCCGAAGCACTGAGCGTTGCGCTCAGCAACAAAAAGAGGGGAATCTCCTATTGAGGTCCCCCTCTTTTTGTTTTTTTGATGTTCGGATGACACAACTGTGGGACGGCACGCAAATATCCCGCATTGCAAGCTGGCGGCCCACAATAGCGTGGGCCGCCACGCATGTCAAACGTTTTATATATGCGGCGTCCCACAGACCAAATCAACAAATCCTTGGAATTTAGCCATTCTTTAAGCTTTAGTTGACTCCGACTTACAAGAGGGTGTGGGACGCCACGTCGAAAAAGCCAGTTTTTGACGTGGCGTCCCACACCGATAACTCACTTTACGCGTATTGAGCACCTGTCATATGCGGATTTTCCCGCATACACCATCACACCGTCGGAATCACGATGAGATATCGGGTTTCGACGGTTTTTTGTTGCGTATTGGGGCTGTCGAGCTGCGCGACGGCCTGTTCCAAGAGCGTGCCAGCATCACCGATTTTCACGGTCTCATTGATCAGCGCACTCATGTCATGCTTGAGCAATGTGCCATCAGTGCCGAAGCCGAACAACACTGGGGCAGTGTCGAGATTGTTGCCGGGATCACCGGCGTTGCCGGCTTTGCCGTTGCCCGAATCGCTCGTATTGCTCGACTTGGCTGAGTCGTTCGTTCCCGAACCAGCGCTCTTAGACGAATCGGACTTACCGCTGCCACCACCGATGGCCGAAGTAAGACCACCCGCATAGTTCATCACATCGCCAGCAGACATGGACATGGTGTCATCGACCAGTGAGGCCTTGGAATGCTGCGACGCGGCTTTGGCCCGCTTACGGGCGGCATCGGCCTTACGCTTGGCTTGGGCAGCCCGGGTCTTGCCGTAGAACGATTGCGATTGCGAATCGACCAAGCCGGTCAGTGCCTGAGCCTCGGTCACACCGGACGAGCCATCACCATCACTGCCGAAAGCCGAGGACGCGCCTCCTTCGAACTGATCGGAGAATCGCAATACAATCTGGCGCAAGGCCGTGGCTTTGCCCGTATGCTCGGAGGCGGTGGCAAGCGTGCTCATCGCGGCATCGACCTTGGATTGAGCGTCGGCGAGTTCATCGCTACCGTTGGTTTCGGCGATGGTTTGGCTCTCATAAGCGGCGGCCCCCGAAGACGTGCCGCCGGTCAGGGCGCTCAAATTGGCCGTGTAGACGTCCGTGTATTTCATCGAATACGGAATCATTGCGGCGGAGAGCTGGCTCTGGCCATCGGCGTATTGCTTGGAGCCTCGAGTGGCTTCCTCCGAAGCCTCGGCGGTCAGATCATCCACCAGTCCGGTGGTGCCTTGCTGCTGGATGCGGCGAATCACCTCGTCCAACGCATCGACCGCACCGGCATGCTGATGTGCGGCACTGGCGTTGTTCACCGCGTTGGCCAAGTCGAGTACGGCTTGGGCCAAGGGCGTGTCCCCGGACAGTTCGCCGGCCGTGCCCATCAACGCCGGCAACTGGGTGGAGGTGCCAATCGATCCAGACAGGTGCGTGGTATATGAGCCCACATACGCGGCCATATAGTCTTCAAACGTCCGCTTATGGGCGGTTTCGCGTTCGGC
>JAIJEI010000270.1 GCA_022739095.1 Bifidobacterium sp. | reverse complement strand
AACGCGCCGCTGCCGAGGGCTTCGACATCGTCTACCTGCCGCCGGTCTTCCCGATTGGCGTGACCAACCGCAAGGGCCGCAACAACACGCTGGTCGCCGGCTCCGACGACCCGGGCTCACCGTTCGGTATCGGCTCCGAGCTGGGTGGCCACGACACCGTGGATCCGCTGCTCGGCACCATGGACGATTTCAAGGCCCTGTGCCAGCGTGCACATGAACTGGGTCTGGAAATCGCGCTTGATTTCGCACTGCAGTGCTCGCCCGATCACCCGTGGGTCAAGGCCCACCCGAACTGGTTCCGTCACAAGCCGGACGGCTCCATCGCCTTCGCCGAGAACCCGCCGAAGAAGTATCAGGACATCTACCCGATCGACTTCAACGCCGACATGCCCGGCATCGAAAAAGAAGTCGAACGCATCATGAATCTGTGGATCGAGGCGGGCGTCACCATCTTCCGTGTCGATAACCCGCACACCAAGCCGGTGCGTTTCTGGCAGGACGTGATTGCCTCCGTGACCAAGAAGCACCCGGAGGTCCTGTTCCTGGCCGAGGCATTCACCCGCCCGGGCATGATGCGCGCCCTGAGCTACGTGGGCTTCACCCAGTCCCACTGCTACTTCCCGTGGCGCAACACCAAGGACGAGCTGGAAGAGTATCTGCCGGTCACCAATGGCGACGACGGCTACTACCAGCACAACACCTTCTGGCCCACCACGCCGGATATTCTCACCGCCTACGTGCGAGACAACGACGTCGCCGGCCACTGCGTGCGTGCGGTGCTGGCTGCCATGGGTTCGCCGTCATGGGGCATCTACAACGGCTACGAGCTCATCGAGAACAAGCAGCGCCCAGGCTTCGAGGAGCAGATCGACAACGAGAAGTACGAGGTCAAGGTTCGCGATTGGAGCAAGGCCAAGCAGTACGGCGTGGCCGAGATGCTCACCGCTCTCAACAAGATTCGTCGCGCCCACCCGGCCGCGTTGAGTTACCACAACCTCACCGTGCTGACTACGTCCGATCCGAACATTCTGGCTTTCGCACGCCACACGCCGGCCGAACTGACCGGTACCGGTCAAGCGGACACGCTGATTGTGGTCGTGAACCTCGATGGACACAACGCACACCAGTCGATGATCCACCTGGAACTCGGCGAGCTGGGTCTGTCCACCGACCGCCCGCTCAATGTGCGCGACGAACTGACCGGCCGTGAATTCCAGTGGGGTTGGGACAACTACGTGTCTCTGGCTCCTTGGGCGGATGTGGCCCACATCCTGTCCGTGCAGTGATGAGGTAATGCAACAGTGCTGCCGCTGACGCGCACGGGTATATCGTGCGCGTAAACCGCTAGGAATCCTCCCCTCAAGGGGAGGATTTCGTCCGTTTAGGCATATGTCGGCATAATCTCAGCACGGTTTCTTGAGTTCCGCACCTGCTTTGCAGGCACAAACAGGGTATTGTGGTGAGACGATAACGTAACTGTCGATTTTCAAGGAGAAATGACATGGCAGAAACCTTCAACGTCGTTGTGGAAATTCCGCGCGG
>JAIJEI010000062.1 GCA_022739095.1 Bifidobacterium sp. | reverse complement strand
TCCCAGATCTTCCGCGATGTGTGCGAGCTGGGTGCCGACCTCAACAAGCTTGCTGACGAGGGCCTGCTGAGCACCAAGCTGGTCAAGTCCAAGGTCGCCGTCGTCTTCGATTACGAGTCCCAGTGGGCTACGGAACACACCGCCACGCCTACTCAGGAGGTACGCCATTGGAGCGAGCCGTTCGCGTGGTTCCGCGCGCTGGCGGACAACGGTCTCACCGCCGACGTGGTGCCGGTTCGCGGCCCTTGGGACGAGTACGAAGCCGTCGTGCTGTCGAGCCTGACCATCCTGTCTGAAGAGACCACGCGCCGCGTGCGCGAATATGTGGCGAACGGCGGCAAGCTGTTCGTGACCTACTACACCGGTCTGGTGAACGACAAGGATCACGTCTGGCTGGGTGGTTACCCCGGTTCCATCCGTGACGTGGTGGGCGTGCGCATTGAGGAATTCGCCCCGATGGGCAACGACTTCCCCGGCACCATGGACCACCTTGACTTGGACAACGGAACCGTGGCGCACGATTTCGCCGACGTGATCACCTCCGTGGCCGATACCGCTCACGTGGTCGCCTCCTTCAAGGCAGATAAGTGGACCGGCTTCGACGGCGCTCCCGCCATCACCGTCAACGACTTCGGCGACGGCAAGGCTGCATACGTCGGTGCCCGTCTCGGCCGTGAGGGCTTGGCCAAGTCCCTGCCCGCGCTGCTGGAGGAACTCGGCATCGAGACTTCGGCTGAGGACGATCGCGGTGAAGTGCTGCGCGTCGAGCGTGCGGACGAAACTGGTGAGAACCACTTCGTGTTCCTGTTCAACCGCACCCACGATGTTGCGGTCGTGGACGTGGAAGGTGAACCGCTGATCGCCTCGCTGGCCCAGGTCAACGAGTCCGAGCACACGGCCGCCATCCAGCCCAACGGCGTACTCGTCGTCAAGCTGTAAAACCGCGCATAGCTCCTAATTACTCAACGGCCCCCTTGCCGCTCATCGCAGCAGGGGAGCCGTTTTCGTATCTCCAGCAAAGTCGGGTAGGGTGGTCACCGTGCGAGGCAAAAACAGAGTGACGATGGCGGACGTGGCCCATGAGGCCGGTGTTTCGGTAGCCTCGGTGTCTAATTTTCTGAACAAACAGCCATACCGTTTTAAGCCCCGCCTAGTACACTCGTCACCATGCGAGTGATCGGACAGCGAATCAAAAGAATGGCAACCATAGCAGTGACTGCCATCCTTTCCGTATCCCTGGCCTCGTGCGGGCAGGCTACGGACGACAACCGTACGGAGATCAGCGTATGGAGCTGGGAACCGAGCATGAGGGAGGTCATCCGCCGCTTCGAAAAAGCCAATCCGGACATCCGCGTGAAATGGACCAACATCTCCGGCTACGACAATCTCAATACCGCCATTCAGGACGGTTACGGCACGCCGGACGTGGCTCAAATCGAATACTATGCACTGTTGCAGTACGCGGTCTCCGGCCAATTGCTTGATCTGACCGACAAAATCGGCTCGGATTATTCCAACTTCTTTACCCTCGGCACATGGTCGTCCGTGCAGCTCGCCGGCCGTACCTACGGGCTGCCCATGGATTCGGGCCCGATGGGCTTCTTCTACAACGAAGACATGTTCCGCCAAGCCGGCGTGGACGCCACCAAGATCAAGACTTGGGATGACTATTACGAGGCCGCCAAAAAGCTCAAGGAGATCGGCGTGTACATCGCCGCCGACTCGGGTGATGGCAGTTTCTATGACGCGATGGTCTGGCTTGCCGGTGGTCAGCCGTTCCACACGTCGGCCGACGGCAAAACCGTGACCATCGATTTGGATGAGGATGCCGGCACCCAACGGTTCACCAAATTCTGGCAGAAAATGATCGATGAGGGGCTTGTTGACACCACTTCCGCCACATGGTCGGATCGATGGAAAAGCAGCGTGGGCACCGGCACCATCGCCTCCGTGTTCTCCGGAGCTTGGATGCCGTCGCTGATGCTGTCCAATGTGCCGGGCGCGGCCGGTCTGTGGCGCGTGGCTCCCATGCCCACCTATGATGGGCAGCCCGCCAATGCTGAAAGCGGCGGATCGGCGCTGACCGTGTTGCAGCTGACCCGTAAGCCGGATGCGGCCTATCGTTTCGTGGACTTTGTGGCGCATAACGCCCAAGGCATTAGCGCGCGTGTGGATGGCGGTGCTTTCCCGGCTGATTATGCCACCCTGAATTCCGCTGATTTTTTGGATAAAACCACGATTACCAATGACCGTGGCATTGAAATCCCGTATTTCGGCGGGCAAAAGTTCAACCGGGTACTGTCGGAGGCCGCCGAGGATGTGTCGGTCGGATACCAGTATCTGCCGTTCGAAGTGTATGCGCGCAGTGACTTCAAATCGACGGTGGGCCAGGCATACGAATGGTCCGGCAGTTTCCACGCCTATCAGCAGCGACAGGAAGCCATTGAGATGGGCATGGAGGATGAGAAAGGCAACCCGCTCGAACCATTGGAGAAGCCCGGCAAGAAAGTCAGTCTCTCCGACGGTCTGGCCCAATGGCGGAAAGACCTCCGAGAATACGGCCTCAATCAGGGCTTTACGATTAAGTAGGGTTTTGAGTTGGTTTTCGGGGAGGGACGGAATCGACTGCGCTATGCGCGGCCGATTCCTGCACACCGCGCTACTTCACATTGCGCGAGTAGATATACGCCATGCCTTTGAAGATCAGGTCTGGATCGTAGACGTCGATCATGTCGGTGTCGTTCTTGAAGATGCGGCTGAGCCCTCCCGTGGCCACCACTTGGAACGGCTCGTCGATTTCCTTGCGGAACTGCTGAATCGTGCGTTCAATGCCACCGAGGAAAGTGTAATACAAGCCGGCCTGCATGGCAGTGCGTGTGTTGGTGGCCAGAATAGACTGCGGTTGCGTGATCTCCACTTCCGGCAGCTGGGCGGTCTGCCCCCACAACGCCTCGGCCCCGGTGCGGATGCCCGTGGTGATGAAGCCGGAACGAATCGTGCCGGAACCGTCCACATAGTTGAACGTGGTGGCGGTGCCGAAGTCGGCCACCAGCACCGGGCCGCCATAGGTGTGGTAGGCGCCGGCGCAGTCGGCGATGCAGTCAGAGCCCAAGGTTTTGGGGTCGTCGAGACGAATGTTCATGCCTGTCTTGACACCAGGGCCCACCACCATCGGTTCCAATCCGAGGAATTTGATCAGCGAGGCGCGGAAGGAATACATCACCTTCGGCACCACCGAGCAGACGATCACATCGTCCACATCGTCGGCCGTGTAATCGCTCAAAGCCAGGAACTGCGTGATCATCAGACCGTATTCGTCTGAGGTGTGCGTCGCCTTGGTGGTGATGCGGTAGGAGCCGACGATGCGGTCGCCCTCCAGAAAACCGATCACGATATTCGTATTGCCGATATCGACCGCCATCAGCATGGGTCAGGCCTCCTTGTTCTCGTCATCGACATTGCTCGCGCCGCCGGAACGCAACGCTGCGAGCCGCAGCAACAGTCGTTGCGCAAGCACGGTTTTGTCCATCTTGTCCCAATGCTCGATCTTCGGGGTGCCGGCATCCTCCGCTCCGGACGTGAGCACGGTGACAACGTTGGTGTCGGTGCCGAACCCGGCGCCGGCGTCGCGCAGATTGTTGGCCACCAGCATGTCGCAATGCTTGGCCGTCAGTTTCTTCGCCGCATTACGAATCAGATGCTCGGTCTCCATCGCGAATCCGCACAGGATCTGCGAGCCGTCGTCACGCTTGCGTTCGCCGGCCCACGCCAGAAGATCCGGGTTGGAAACCAGCTCCACGGTGATGCTGCTGCGGCCGGCCTTCTTGATTTTCTCCGGCGCAATCTCGGCCACGCGAAAATCACCCACGGCGGCGGCCATAATCGTGATATCCGCCGCCGGGAAGGCGTCGGCCACCGCATCGAACATATCCTGCGCGGTCGTGACGCGCACCACATCCACCGTATCGGGCGCGGTCAAGGCGACTGGACCGGAAACCAGCGTTACGTCGGCACCGAATTCGGCTGCGGCCGAGGCAATCGCATACCCCATCTTGCCGGTGGAATGGTTCGTCAGATAGCGGACCGGGTCCAGCGGCTCCTGCGTTGGCCCGGCAGTGACCAGCACGCGCAGGCCCTTGAGCGGGGAAGATGAGGAAGCCTGGTCATCCTGCGCATCCGCCAGCAGCCGAGCGGCCACTTCCTCGATGCGCGCCGACTCTTCCATACGGCCTCGTCCCACGTCGCCGCAAGCCAGATTGCCTTCCTCCGGCTCCACAATCCGCCAGCCCAATTCGGCGCAGGTTTTCAGATTGCGCTGCGTGGCCGGATTGTTGTACATATGCACGTTCATCGCCGGGCATAGGATCTTCGGCCCCTCATAGGCCAGAATGGTGGACGTCAGCGTATCGTTCGCCAATCCACAGGCGATGCGGGCGATGACGTCGGCGCTCGCCGGGGCCACCACCAGCAGATCGGCCCAAGCCGCATCGGCCACATGATTGATGGTCGTTGGCACGGTCGGATTGGCCGTCACGTCGCCGTGCGCGGCCGGATAAGCGGGGAACATCGTGGTACGGGTGGGTTGATGGGTCAGTGAGGTGAACGTCAGGGGAGTGACGAAACTTTCGGCCGCTGTGGTTTCGATAACCCGCACCTCGTGGCCGGCCTTGGTCCAATCGGATGCCAGATGACAGGCCTTGAATGTGGCGATGCTGCCGGTGACGCCCAGAAGAATATGTGTCATAACTGCCTCCCGGCCTTATGCAAAGGCCGCACGTGTGCCCACGCCAGCGCTTCCCGCGTCGTTGCCCGACGATGCGCCGCGTGTTGTGGTCGCCGCGGACCCTCCGTCGGCGCCGCAATCCAGTATAGCCATGCCTCCGGCGTGTCCGGGGATATAGTAGAACGTGGTGATCGACCCGAATGGGCGGTCAACCACGCAAGATAACAACGAAACCATATTCGGGCGTAAGCATGCCCGAATGCATCAGGGAGTATCCATGTCCCAGAACAATGGTGTGCACGGCGAGTCCGGCGCAACCGAAGACAGGAACACCAGCGGCGCAGACCAAGCCGCCAGCACCGACGCGAGCCTCAACGCGCGCGCGAAATCATCAAACAAGAAGAACGGCGGCCCGAAGTGGTGGCTGTGGACGCTGATCGCGCTCGTCGTGGCCGTGGCGCTCGTCGTGGGCGTCACCGTGGGCTTCGGCGGCAAGGGCAAGGACGCGGACGCCTCCGGCCAGTCCAGCCAGGCAGACACCGTGGCCGTCGGCCTCAAGCTCGCCCCGGTCAATCTCGATATCCGCCATCAGTCGGGTTCGGCCCTTGAGCAGATCCTCATCGGCAACGTGTACGAAGGCCTCGTCTCGCGCGGCTCGGACAACAAGGTCCACCCCGGCCTCGCCAAGAGCTGGGAGATCTCCAAGGACGGCCTGACCTACACGTTCCATCTCAACGAGAAGATGAACTTCTCCAACGGCGACAAGCTCGACGCCGAGGACGTGGCGTGGTCCATCAACGAGCTCAAGGCCCAGAAATACCTCGACTACGAGCAGGTCAAGAGCCTGGACAAGGCCGAGGCCCTGGACGCCAACACGGTCAGGCTCACCCTGTCCGCGCCCAACTCGAACATGCTGTGGTACCTCACCAGCCGCCCCGGCTTGGTCTACGACAAGGACGCCACCTGGGATCAGAAGAACGGCGCGTTGGGCTCCGGCCCGTACACCGTGGTCTCCTTCGACCCGAACGACAAGATCGTGCTCAAGGCGAACCCCAAGTATTGGGGCACCGAGCACAAGGCGAGGACCGAGAACGTGATCGTCCGGTTCCTGCCGGACGAGAACGCCAGCATCAACGCCCTCAAGAGCGGCGACGTGCAGGTGCTTTCGCCCATCTCCGCCACCCTTGCCGATCCGTTCCGCAAGGATCCGAACTATGTGGTCAAGTCCGGTGATGGTTCCGACAAGTTCGTGCTCGCCTTCAACATGGCCAACGACAAGCTTTCCGACAAGCGCGTCCGCCAGGCCATCCGATACGCCATCGACCATAAGCAGATCATCGCCTCGCGCGGCGGCGTGGACGCCCCCCTCGGCGGCCCGATCCCCAAGGTCGATCCCGGTTACGAGGATCTGAGCGGCCTGTACCCGCATGACGTGGCCAAGGCCAAGAAGCTGATGGAGGAGGCCGGATACTCCGAGTCGAAGCCGCTGGACCTGACCCTCACCTACGCCAACGTGTACGGCACCGAGCTCGGCGACCAGCTCAAGAGCCAGCTCAAGCCCATCGGCATCGACCTGAAGATCAACTACGTGGAGTTCTCCACCTGGCTGCAAAACGTGCACGCCAACGGCGACTACGATCTTTCGCTCGTGGACCACGCCGAAAGCCACGACTTCTACGGATGGACCACGCCGAGCTACTACTTCCACTACGACAACAAGGACGTGCAGGCCCTGTACGCCAAGGCGCTGGAGGCCACCTCCGACGACGAGGCCTCGAAGTATCTGGCCAAGGCCGCGAGGATCGTCTCCGAGGACGCGCCGGCCGACTGGCTGTTCAGCTGGAAGGTCACCATCGCCTACGCCAAGGGCGTGAACGGCTTCCCGCAGAACCTGAGCCAGACCGTGCTGCCCCTCTGGCGGATCACCTACACCAAGTAGTCCCGGAACCCATCGGTCGGGCGCGGCGCGGGAGTGATTCCGCGGCGCGCCCGACCGATGACGCCACGGGCAGTGGCGAGGGAATCGATCAGGGAGGCGTTATGCGATTCTTGATGCAACGCTTGCTGCTGTTCGTGGCGGCGCTGTTCGGCATCTCGGTGCTGGTGTTCGCGATGCTGCGCATCCTGCCGGGCGACGTGGCGGTCGTGATGGCCGGCATGAACGCATCGCCGGAGCGCGTGGCGGCGCTGCGCGCCGAATTCGGCCTTGACCGGCCGTATGTCGTGCAATATCTCGACTGGGCCGGGGGTCTGCTGCGCGGCGACCTCGGCGTGTCGGCGCTGACCGGGCGGGCGGTGGCCTCCCAGGTCGGCCAACGTGCGGTGATCACGTTCCCGCTGATCGTGATGAGTCTGGTCATCGCGCTCACCCTCGGCTTGTCCATGGGCGCCGCCGCCGTGATCTCCCGGTCGCCGGCCTTGCGCGGTTTCCTCCGCGTGCTGTCCATCGTGGGCGGCGCCGTGCCGGCCCTGTGGAGCGGCCTGCTGCTCATCCTCCTGTTCGCGCGGGGCGTGGGCCTTGTCGGTCTGCTGCCCTCGCAGGGGTTCCCCGCCGCTGGGTGGGGCGCTCCCGGGCGGGCGGTCTCGTCCCTGATCCTGCCGGCGCTCGCCACCGGATTCGTGTCCGGTGCGGGCATCATGCGCTACACGCGCTCCATTCTGGAAAGCATCGCCGATGAGGGAGGGCCGATCGATATGGCCATGTCCTGCGGCATGACCCGCACCCAGGCGTTGCTGCGCGTGGGATTGCGATTGGCGGCCCCGCAGCTCGTCTCGGTGGTGGGGCTGGCGTTCGCCTCGATGATCACCGGCGTGATGGTGGTGGAGAACCTGTTCGCCCTGCCCGGTCTGGGCGCTCTGCTGGTGGGCGATGTCGGCAACCGCGATCTGGTGGCCGTGCAAAGCGAGCTGTTCCTGCTCGCCGCGTTCTTCCTGCTGATCGGCCTGGCGGTGGATCTGCTGCACGCGCTGCTTGACCCGCGTCTGGCCGCCGGAAAGGAGGAATGATGGTTGATCGCAATGGTCGATGGCGTCGTTCGGGCGTGGTTCTGGGCACCATCTGGTCCCGGGGCACCGGCCGCTACTCGCTGATCGTGCTGGGATCGTGGATGGTCGTCGCCCTGGTGTCGTTGTTCTGGACCCCGCAGTCGTTGCTGGCCACCGACGGCTACCACGTGTGGGATAAGCCGTCGTCCGCGCATTGGCTGGGCACCGACGGCACCGGCGCGGATGTGCTGAGCTGGCTGATGGCCGGATCGCGCACGAACCTCGCCATCGCCCTGCTGACCGTCATCTGCTCGGCCTGCATCGGCATGCTGCTGGTCGGGCTTATGGTCGCCCGTTCCTCGGTGCTCGCCTCGGCGTCGGTCGCCGTGGTCGACGCGCTGATCTCCATCCCCACCGTGCTCATCGCCCTGCTGCTCGCCGTGCCGTTCGGCGCATCCGCGGCCGTGGTTATCGGTGCATGCTCCATCGGCTACGGGCTGCATCTGGCGCGCGTCGCCCGTCCGGCCGCTCTGCTCGCCGCCCGCTCGGGATACGTGCAGTCGGCCCGGGCGAACGGCGCCAGCGGGTTCGGCGTACTGGTCAGACACATCGTGCCGAACATCACGCCGGTACTGATGGTGCAATCGTCGATGTCGGCGGGCACCTCGGTGCTGGCCGAGGCGGGCCTGACCTATCTGGGCGTGGGCGTCGGCGCGGGGGTGCCGAGCTGGGGCCATTCGCTGGCCACCTCGGTCAAACTCATCAACGTGTTTCCATTGACGGTGGTGTGGCCCGGTCTGATCATCACCCTAGTGGTGGTTGCGCTGAACCTGTTCGGCGACGCGCTGCGCGACGCCACCGACCCGGTGTCCAACCCCGCGCTGCGGCGATCGGCCGGGGTCGTCCGTGCCGTGCACGCAGACGCCGCGTCGGCGGCGAAGGAGGCGGACAATGAGCGTTGAGATCCGTGGACTGCGTATCGTCATCGGCGGCACGCCGATCATCGGGGACGTCGACCTGTCCATCGCGGACGGCGAACGGGTCGGCCTGATCGGGGCCTCCGGCTCCGGCAAGTCGATGATCGCCAAGTCGTTGCTCGGCCTGTTGCCGCATGAGGCCGTGCCGTCCGGCGAGATCACGATGGGGGACGCCTCCGTGCTGTCCGGCGACGACGACGGCGGCGCGGGCGGGCCGGCGGGGGACGCGCGTTGCGCATACGACGACGAGCATGCCCTCGCCGACCTGCGGGGCCGGTATGTGGGCATGGTGTTCCAGAATCCGGCCCATGCGCTCAATCCGGTGATGACCGCGGCCCAGCAGATCGCCCTGCCGTTACGCATGCATTATGATCTGAGCAAAGCCGAACGCGCCGACCGCGTGGCCTTCATGCTGGACAAGGTCGGACTGGACCGTGACGTGGCCGGCAAATACCCGCATGAACTCTCCGGCGGCCAACAGCAGCGCGTGGGCATCGCCACGGCGCTGATCACCTCGCCGCGGCTCATCATCGCCGACGAACCCACCACGGCGCTCGACTCCATCACGCAACGCCAGATCGTGGACCTGCTGACCTCGCTGGTGGACGACGCCGGTGCCTCCATGCTGTTCATCACCCACGATTTCTCCGTACTCGCGCGGGCCACCGAACGATGCTACGTGCTGGACGCCGGCCGCATCATCGAATCCGGGCCCACCGCCGATCTGCTCGCCGCTCCCGTCGCGCCGCAGACCCGACGACTGATCGCCGCCGCCCGGACTCTCACCCTCCACGTTCCCGACACGAAGGAGACACGCCATGCATAGCAGTTCGCCGGCCCCCTGCGCCAACGGGGCCGCCGGCCGTAGACCGGCCGGTGAGGCACCGGTCGCCGCCGTGGCCGTCACGGCGGCCAAGCCCCCGCTGCTTAGCGCGCGCCGCATCAGCACATCGTTCGGACCGCGCGCCGCGCGCCATCAGGTGCTGTTCGACGTCTCCGTCGACGTCCATGCCGGCGAATGCCTTGCTGTGATCGGCAGCTCCGGCTCGGGGAAATCCACATTGACTCGTATCATGCTGGGCCTGGCACCCGCCGACGCCGGCGATGTGGACTACGAGGGCCAATCCGTGGCCCCGGGCCGCAGATCGCCGGGAGGGCGGGCCCTGCGCCGCGAATCCGGTCTGGTGTTCCAGAACCCGTTCTCCTCGCTCGACCCGCGATGGCCGGTCGCCAGATCGGTGGCCGAACCGCTGACCCTGCAACGGCGCGACCTCGGACCCGAGGCCATCGCCGAGCGGGTGTCCTCGGCCCTGGCCATGGTCGGCCTCGAACCGGCGGACTTCCTGGACCGATACTCGATCGACCTGTCCGGCGGGCAGGCGCAGCGTGTGGCCATCGCCCGCGCCGTCATCAACGAACCCAAAGTGATACTCGCCGACGAGCCGATGAGCGCCATCGACGTGGCCGCCCGCATC
>JAIJEI010000061.1 GCA_022739095.1 Bifidobacterium sp. | reverse complement strand
AATGTGAACGTTCACATTTTCAGTTATATCTCTATACGACTTATCGTGCAAATCAAATGTGGTGATAGTCATAAAGGCTATCACCACATTACTGTTTCTATGATCCCCCTCGCGAGGGCGCAATTTACTTAACTTCTATTTCTCGCATCTCTCATGGCACAAAATCGTGCGTACAGTGCGGAGACAGACAGGATAAACAATACCGCTATCATCTCAAGAAGTACCTTCACATCAGTTCCTGTTTTCGCCAATTGCACAGAACCTACCTTGCTAGACTGATCAACACGTTCAGACGTATATACGACATTAATATCTTCGATTTTCCCCTCAGCCGTGATTTCTTCGTCTTCGATGTGTGTAGACGGATTATATCCTTGGATTTGCGGTATCTCTATACGCGCCCATTGACCTGCAGACCACAATCCGTTTGTAACTATACCAGTCACCTTGTTACGCTTATTCATACGCGTGAATGTAAACGACTGAACCACTGGATTAGCAATCTTATTACCCTGAGAATCCACATAGTTTATGGTGCGTGTCACCGTCTTAGACTCTGGAAGATTCTCCACGCCCTGCGGGTAAGA
The DNA here is from genome assembly GCA_022739095.1 of Bifidobacterium sp. Taxonomy (GTDB): domain Bacteria; phylum Actinomycetota; class Actinomycetes; order Actinomycetales; family Bifidobacteriaceae; genus Bifidobacterium. The sequence continues at coordinate 9,689 of JAIJEI010000061.1, read as the reverse complement.
CACCACCACCTCGCTAGGAGCAGTATCCGCTGTTACAGCAAGCTCAGGTACAGTCGCCATATCCGGCGTACCGTACTTATCCACAGACGGAGAAGACACAGCTGGCCACGAAGCAGTAGACCACGCACCGTATACTGTGCTCCCATCTGAATTCACAGTCACGGATCGTTTAAGAGTCACTTTTTGTACTACAGCATCCGCCACCTGAGCACCCGACGTCGCATCCACAAAGCGCACAGTACGCAACATAGTCTTCGACTCTTCACTTATCTCAGGTTTATTCACATCATCATGCGCTATATCAACATCCACAGCTTTATCCCACATGCGTATGCCATATACACGACCACCGGACGTTGCTTCAGCAGGAGTCACATTATCATCATAGAAGAAGCCTAATCGAGTTTTACCGTCTATAACTGCTGGGATTGCTTGTCCCTGTGGGTCAGATACATCTAAGTCAAGTTTTCTATTTCCTGTAGAGTCATATATATACGCTTTGAATTGCCCATCGGAGCTTCGTGTGACTATGAGCGAAACCACTTGGTTAGCGCTGATAACGCTTTGCCCTAAATAATTTGTATAAGGGTAGAACTGAAGTTTACCTCCACCGTAAAAATAGAAACCATTATCGGAAGCCATATTTTTATAATCAATAATTTTCTTCCAGCCTGGAGATGTCTGATTAAAAGAGAACTTCAAAGCAATCGTATATTCATTTCCAAGTTCCTTATCTACATCGATAGTAAATCCACCGCCACGTGGCTGGTTCGACTCCCACTGATAGTATGGACCTTGGGCATCCTGACCAAAACTCGTAGAAATATTATTATGATTATTCTGTACTTCAGTCGTAAATGCACTCAACGTAGAATGTCCAGCAGAGTCAGTCAATGAATTGTTAAACGTATAATTTACATATGGAACTTCTTCACTATCTGCCGCATACGCCACACTCATTGCAGGTAGTAGCAACGCTATAGCTGCACAACTCACACACACAGCAAGTATAAAGTTCAATACAAGGCGCTTCGCTTTTTGCAACTTGTCCTCAACTCTCTCTAAGCAGTCTTATTCTATCATATGCGTACGTTGCGACTTTAAGGACGACGTGCATCACGTTTTTTGAGCGCGAAAAGTGTAGTGGTGCCTCACCGGGGGTGAGCGCGAAACCCATCCCTCCTGCTTGGCTGGTTCCATGGAAGACAGGATCAGCATGGCCACCAAACGGCAGATAACCCTCAGGTTCAAGGATGAATACGCGAAGGCATCGAAAAAGAACAAGGGCGTCATCCTCGACCGCATGCGCGAGACGCTGAATGTTTTGCTTCAATTTTTCTTAAGCAATTTCTGCACTATTTTTCCGCAGTATGGGCTGCCGGTTTCCAGCAGGAACTGCACCATATGACCGCCCAGACGAGAACAGGCACCGGTCCGCCGTACCTGTATATTCCCGAGACGTAACCAAAAAACGAATCCACCGGTTGCAGCCGGCGGCGCTCGGGAAGGAAAGGACGATGGCGATACCGATGCCCAAACAGCAAGATATCAGGAGACTGGACCGTCAGGGAGTGTCCAGGTCGGAGATCGCGAGGAGACCGAACGTGGACCGCGCCACGGTCGCGAAATACGCTGATATGGACGACATGACCCCGAAACCGCCCATGGACAGGCGCCGGGGCTCCAAGATCGACCCGTACGCGGCATTGGTCGACGAATGGCTCGAGGCCGACCGCATGCTGCCGCGCAAGCAGCGCCATACCGCCAAACGCGTGCACGACAGGCTCCGCGCGGAGACCGGCTACGACGGCGAGTACACGACGACGCTGAGGTACGTGAGACGCTGGCGCGAGGTGAACCGGAGCGGTTCCGACGGGTACGGCGAGCTCGTCTGGGCGCCCGGCGTCGCGCAGATCGGTTTCGGTGTGGCGAAGGCCCGCATCGCCGGCGAGCTCGTGGACGACCACTGCCTGGTCGTCACGTTCCCCCATTCGAACATGCGGTACGTGACGAGCCTGCCCGGGGAGAACGCGGAATGCCTGTGCCACGGGCTGGTCGAGGTGTTCGAGCACATCGGCGGCGTCCCTCCCGTGATCGTCATGGACAACGCCACCGGCGCGGGACGCAGGAACGCGAGGGGCGAGGTGACGCTCACCGCGGTGTTCGACGCGTTCCTCGCGCACCACCGCATCGACGCGAGGTTCTGCGACCCCTATTCCGGTTGGGAGAAAGGCGCGGTGGAGAACGCGGTCGGGTTCCTCCGCCGCAACCTCATGGTCCCGCCGCTGGAGGCCGAGACCCACGCGCAGCTCGGACGGATCATGCTCGACAGATGCGATGCGCTGGCCGCCTCGTCGGGGCATTACCGCAGGGGCACCGCCATCGGGGACGTGTTCGGGGAGGATCGCGCGGCGCTGATGCCGCTGCCTTCCACCACGTTCGACCCGATCAGATGGGAGAGCCGCAGGGCCGACAAGTACGGGCAGATAGACATCGACTCGAACCGGTACCTCGCAGGCGCCGCGCTGCACGGAAGGACGCTCTTGGCCGCCATCCGCTGGGACAGCGTGCAGATCACCGATCCCGGTACCGGGGAGATCGTCGCGCGGTACCCCCGGGTATACGGACGGAGCCAGTCCACGCTGCAGGATCCGGAACTGGCCATGCCCGTGCTCGCGGCCAAACCCGGATCCTGGAGGGAATCGTCGATACGCCCCGATTTCCCCGAGGACGTGCGCGCATGGCTCGACGAGGCCGATTCCAAACGCCTCGCGCAGAGCCTCAGATCGATAGGCGCGGCATGCGCGGCCGCGAGCCGGGCGATAGCCGACGGGCCGGGTTCGGCATTGGACGAATCCACGCTCGTCACCCTCGCCCTGCGTGCACGCGATACCGATGCCGGCGCCATCACCGACGACGGGCCCGACCTGGCCGGATACGACCGGTTCATCACCGGGAACGGCGGAAAGGAGACGGAACGATGAACGACGCGACCGGACGGAACACGGCACGCAGACGCAGGGCCGACACCATCGCCGGATGCGGGAGGATCATGGAGACGGCCAGACGGCTGCCGTTGACCCGGGACGTGCTCGCCGAGGCCATCGAGCGGGCGACGCCCGTCCAGCTGGATCTGATGGAAAGCTGGCTCGTCGCGGAGATCGCCTCCAGGGAGCGGTCGAAACGGGTCCGGCTCCTCAAGGCCGCGGGATTCCCGAACGCGAAGGACATCGAGGGATACGACTGGTCCAACCTGCGCATGCCCGCCGACTGGGGACGCGCGCAGCTCGAGACGCTCGACTTCATAGACCGTTGCGAGGACCTCGTGCCCTACGGGCCCGTCGGCACCGGCAAGACCCATCTCGCGGTCGCGTTGGGCAGGCTCGCGTGCATGCGCGCGATACCGGTCAGGTTCTTCACCGCGACCGGGCTGCTCATGCGGCTGCGCCGCGCGAAGCGGGAGGACCGGCTCGACACGGAGCTCCGGCAGATCGCCAAGGCCAGGCTCCTGATCATCGACGAGTTCGGCTACATGCCGATCGACGAGGAGGGATCCAGGCTCCTGTTCCAGGTCATATCGGATTCCTACGAGACCCGGAGCGTCATCTACACCACGAACATCGAGTTCTCCGGCTGGGGACGCGTGCTCGGCGACAAGAACATGGCCGCCGCGCTGATCGACCGCACCGTGCACCACGGCAGGCTCATCAGATTTGAGGGAGGCTCCTACCGCAGCGAGCACGCCCTCATGACCAGATAACCAAGAAAAAGGCGGCGGACCCGACGACGCAGTTTCTGCTGGAAACCAGCCGCCTATGCTGCTGAAAAATAGTGCCCATACTGTGGACGCCAATTTGCAGAAACACAGCTGAAGATAGGCAGGAGCACCGCCAGGCGCAGACTCAAGGAAGCCGGCCGCGCAGGCGAGGGCCGCGAAGCCCCGCGCGAACGGCCGAAACGGTATTCGGACCGGTCCCGCCTCCTGATGGAACAGGTATGGCTGCTGATGGACCTGCCGTGCGCGAAATACATGAAGGAGATGCTGCCCCAATGGATTCCGACGCTGCTCGAGGCCGGCGAGCTGCGGGGATTCGACACGGCGGCGGTCGACGAACCGCTCGCGATGAGCGCGGCCACGATGGACCGATACCTCAAGCCCGTGCGCGACGCCGCCAACCCCGAGGGCATGGCGTCCACCCGCCCGGCGGGCGAGCTGCTGCGCAACTCGATTACGATCAGGAAGGCAGGCGACGAGCTCGACGGCCTGCCCGGCAACGTGGGGGCCGACACCGTCGCCCATTGCGGGCCCAGCCTCAAGGGAGGGTTCCGCCGCACCCTGACCGTCGCCGACTTCGCCGCCGGATGGACCGAGAACGCTTCCGCCAGGAACAACGCGTACGGGAACCTCTCCAAGGCCGAGGCCGTGATCGAGGAGCGCCTGCCGTTCGCCATCCGCTCCCACGACAACGACAACGGCAGCGAGTTCATCAACCCGGACTTCATCAGCCACCCGCAGGCCATCGACGTGGAACAGACCAGGGGCCGGCCATACCGGAAGAACGACCAGGCCACCGTCGAGTCGCGCAACAACCACATCGTCCGCAGGCACGCGTTCTGCTACCGGTACGAGCCCGCCGGACCCGAACCGCTCAATGAGCTATGGGAGCTCGTGCGGATCAAGGCGAACCTGTTCACCCCATCCAAGAAACCCGTCGGACGGGCCAGCACCCGCGACGGGCGCCCCAAGCGCGTCTACGACCAGCCGGTGACCCCGTGGGAGAGGCTCAAGCGATTCGACGACGAGGACCGCGCCAAGGGAGGCCCCGGCTTCATCAAACCCGGGCGGCGCGAGCGGATCGAAAGGCTCATCGCCGAAACCAACCCCGCCGAACTCGTCCGGCGCATCCACGCCATCCAGGACGAACTCGGGCAGGCCGCCATGCCGCGGACCAAGCGTCTGGAAAGAAAGCTCGGCCCGGACATGGCATACTTGAACAAGACGCTCGCCCGGATCACAGGCGCGGACGTCAGCGAAACCGACGACGAACCAGCCGGCGCGAGCTAGGAATCCACGCTCAAAACCGGTGAGACACCACTGCGGATTTCGCGCTCATTCTTAAATGAGGCACCTCGAGGATTGAGCGGATAGCGAAAGATGATAGTTCAGCTTCTCAATGGCTTCTTCGACTTTGCGCCGCGTTTTTTCACGCACTGCAGAGGAATTATTGATAACACGAGAAACAGTCTGATGTGACACGCCAGCAGCTTTAGCAACGTCGATAATAGAAACCTTATTTCCACTGATATTTCGAGAGTAGCACCGTACGCTGTCATAGCTGCAGTTTCGACGAATATTTTAACTGATATTCTAGTCAGAGATTCCAACTGATTCGATGATATGGCGTAGGTCCAAGTTTGCTTATGGCCGCGCGGCGTAAAGAGTGTCCTTCCTACTCCCCACGGGTAGCCGTCATTGTGGATGTGGATGTATCGGATTGTATTGCTCTCGATGATGGTGTTGTAGCACCAGTTGCGCGCTGCCGTGTTGTAGGCGGTGAGGAATTTCATGCCTTGTTCTTCACTGTTGGCGTAGAGCCATATTTCTCCGTGCGCGTCGCTGATGTTTGCCATGATGAAGGTCTCCATTCTTTCTCGTAAAAATGGTTATAGTGGATTACCACGCGGGTAGTGCCCGTTTCTTTGCGCAGATTGGCTGTTGGCCAGCTGTTGGCGTGACTTTCATGCCGCTGCGCCTAGGCTGTCATCGAGCCGGGGCATGTCCATGTATCGCCGGTCCGACCACGAGCGTGAAGTGACGTAGCGGATTCCGGCGCATACGAGCATGAGCGCGCTGTCGGAGTCGGGGAAGCCGCCCACGATCCGGGTGCGCCGGCGGATCTCCTTGTTCAATCGCTCGATCATGTTGTCCGTGCGCAGCTTGATCCTATGGTTCGCGGGGAACCCCGGCAGGAGGCAGGCGGCGGTCTCGCCGACGCCCTCGCGCAGGCGGTTCGCGGCCGCCTTGAGCTTGCGTTCCTCCATTTCGCCCGCGACCGTCCCTGCCTTGGCCATGGCGGATTCGCGGTTTTCCTGCGCGAAGATGGCCCTCAGGGCGGCGGACGCCCATTCCCTGTGACTGGGCGGCGTCTTGGGGGGCACGTTGCGCATGAAGCGCACCATGCACCGCTGGTATTTCGCGTTCGGCGGCATCGAGTTGACCGTGGAGACGAGTCCGGCGCACCGGTCGCCGACCACCGGTCTGACGCCCCTCAACCCGCGTTCGATCATGCTTCGGAAGAACCGCTCCCAGCTGGCCGCGTCCTCGCGCATGCCCTCGTCGACCGCGACGCCCTCGCGCCGGCCCTCCGTGCCGACGCCGATGGCGACGAGGACGCCCGCGTTCTCCACGTGCCCGCCCCGGGATCGCTTGCGCCACACGCCGTCCACGAACACGTACGGGTACTCGGATTCCAACGGGCGTTTCCGCCACTCGTCGATCTCCTTGTAGATCTTCTTGAGTTTGTCGCTCAATGTCCGGGATGGCATCCGATCGCCCCACAGCAGCCGGCTGATGTCGTCCACCCTGCGTGTGCCCACGCCCGCGAGGCACATCTCCATCAGCGCCTCCTCGACGCTGGATTCGCGCCTCCGGCAGCGCTCGATCACCGCCGACCCGAACAGGGCGCCCTTCAATTCGGGCGCCTTGAGACTCAACTTGCCGGCCTTGGCGGCCAGCGTGCGCCCGCAGCGGCCGGCGCGGAACGCCTTCCGGTCGGTCTCGCGCTCGTATCTGGCGGCGTCGGCGATCTCGCCGGCCTCGGCGTCGGGCATGGCGTTGATGGCCTGCCCGACCTTGACTCGAACCAAGGCATCGAGCTCGGACTCGAACATGGCGTCGCCGAACTGTATGATTTTATCGGACATGGCTTCCGGCCTTCTTTCCAATCGCGGTTTTCATGTGTAAGCGGCTGAAAATCGTACCAAAGCCGGGCCATGTCCTTTTCATCGGAACCCACAACCGAATCTGCGCAAGAAGACGGACGTTATCCTGGCTGACTACCTGCTGACGCATCTCGACCGGTTTCGGTCGTACGACACCATCAAGATCCACTATGACAACGGACAGCAGGTCGTCACCAACGCATTGTAGGCCTCCGTCAGCTACGCGTTCGCCAAGGAGGCAGTCGTCTATCGCGAGGCCGACCCCAAGGATTATCGTCTCGAGCAGACCGCCGACCTCATGTGCACCATCGAACTGACCGCACTACAATTCAAAGCCGGGGAAAGCGCCAAAACCGACCACAAGATGCGGCGACCGGCGCACGTTCAGACAGAATTATCTGAAGATATTGCAACGCAAACTCGCCGCATGACCAAACTGCCACAAAATGCACTTACAGGAGATCCACCGTTGCGGTATGACGATGGGATATGGGATAATCCACAAGGTGCTTTTGCGTAGGACCATGCCCCTTATCCGGCAGAAACATGACTAATTCGCAGAAACGGATGCAGACGAACCATGTTGGCACCATGAGATTCAATGACTCCGGGTATGACCGCCGACTCCAAGTCATCGGGGCTCAGCCTTAGCATCAACGCACGTTATTCGACGTGATAATCCAGAAACGCCGCAAGCACGGTGACGGCGATGGCGATCGCCGCAAGCGTGAACGCCGACATTCGGAACGACACGGTAACGAAAGTCGACATAGCGGTTCCCGAGACCAGAGCCAGGACATACACCACCAAGAACACCGCATCGCGACTGCTGAATTTGCGATGGGTTTTCACCATGTCGAAGCTATGGCGCGAGATGTACCCGACCAAGCCCACCGCCGCCACGGCGTATATTGCAAAGGCGATAAGCATCCCGGCACGAACCGGGACGTACGGCAGCATGCCGCTCTTCCATCCATCGATGACGCCGATTATCAACAGCAGCCAACCCATCATCGCCACGAATCCGAACGCCGAATTCATCCAACCCAGCGTCCGCAGCCAGAAGGACGCTGGCGCGATGGCCGACACGATGTCGTCGCAGAACGCGCGGTAGTCGCGGCCGATGATATCCTTCGCAGCCCGCCCGCGACGGCGGCCGTCGATGAGCATGTCGATGATATCGCGACGCACCTCCTGCCACTGCATGTCGGTCAGGCTCGTGGACTCCAAGTAGCACTCGATGTCGGTCATCGTGTCGAAATCCACCGGATCGATGCGATATTCCATCTTATTATTGATCTTCCGCAAACGGCGGGATGCCCTGCTCATGACGACGCTCCTTTGCTTTGCTCGGACTTCTTTGCGCCATTGCCTGCGCCTCCAACGGCGAACAGGTTCCGCACCGCGGCGGACAGCATGCCGAATTCATCGCGGAAGCCCGCGAGTTCATCCAGTCCCTGCTTGGTGATGGCGTAGTACTTGCGCTTCGGCCCCAGCTCTGAGGCACGATAGGTGGCAGTGACGCAGCCGCTTTTCTCCAACCGCAGCAGCACCGGATAGATCGTCCCTTCGGCGACATCGCCGAAACCATATCCGTTCAGCCGTTGCGAAATCTCGTACCCGTAGGTTTCGCCCTGCGCGATGACGGCAAGCACGCAACCCGCGATGACGCCTTTCAGCATCTGCGTTGAGATTCTCCCTTGCACCACCTCTTCCCCCTTCCGCGATGCCACCATTGCGCCCAGCACAACTATCTTGCATACCAAGATACCACACGCTACTTTGCAATGCAAGATAGAGGCGGTCAGCGACCCGGCTCATTGAAATATAAGAAATATATTGCATATCCTTGCAATAGCGAAATATATTGCACTACATGGGAACTGGTGATAAATTGTTCACATGATTGTCGATTCAACGAGGGGATACGCGCGACTCGTCAAACAGCGCCGCCGCGCACTCGGCCTGAGCCAAGGGACGTTCGCGGCGAAACTTGGAGTATCAAGGCGCTGGCTCATCGACTTCGAGAACGACAAGGTTCCCAATCCCGGTTTCGCCACAATCTTGAGGGCATTGCACCTGCTCGGTCTCTCCCTCGACGTGCGGCAAAGCGTGTCCATCGACCAACTCGCCGACGAATTCGTCACAGGCAAGGATGGACAGCTATGACCTTCCAAGACACTCTTTTCGCCTTTCTTTCTGACACCTATGTGGGCAGGTTCTATCGTTCAAGCAGGGGAACCGTTTCGTTCGCCTATGACGACGATTATCGCTGGTCGGCCAATCCGACCCCATTGTCCTTGGACATGCCATTAGAGGAGGAGGGTTTCGACGACGAACGCCCCGCCATCTTCCTCGAAGCGCTGATTCCCGAATCCCCTGCGGCCCGGGCCAATGCGGCAAGACTGCATCATATGTCATCAACCGATTCACGGGCTTGGTGAAAACCTTGCCCGACGCGTTCGATCAAGCCACGGAGGAGAACCGGCAAACCTTTGCCCTGTTGAAGGACAAGAACTTCCTCGAGCATTTCCAACAACACCTGGCCATGACGATCGACGATGCGAAGACATGGATCAACATGTGACGAAATCCGTTTCCGCCACTCCACCCCGTCACGTCGGTTTGCCTATGCCCACCGTTGCGGCATGACGATGGGATATGGGATAATCCACAAGGTGCTTTTGCTTGGGACCGAGGCGCCGCGATGACACGGAAATCCAGGGACGGGCGGCATCAAACGGGTC
>JAIJEI010000269.1 GCA_022739095.1 Bifidobacterium sp. | reverse complement strand
AATGCCCAGTCGCGCAGCACGGCCGGCACCGTGCCGTCGACGGCCGGCTTGACCGGTTCGAAGGCGCGGGCCTTGCCGCGTGCGGCGGCGTATTCGCCGTAGGCCTGCTGGATGCCGCGCAGCGTGTCCATGCGGCGGGTTTTCTCGTCCATGGCGTGGAAGTTCTCGTCGTAGCGTTCGTAGTCCTCGACCGTGGTGCGGGCCAGGTCCAGGGCTTCGGGCACGCCGAGCACGCCTTGTTTGAAGATGTCGTCGAGCCGGGAGGGCGCGTCGGCGGACTGGATCTTGTGCAGCAGTCGGCAGGCGGCCTTGCTCAGGCCCATTGCGCTCCAGATGTGTGTGTGGAACGCTTCGGCGCTGGGGAATGTGAGGCAGTCGGGGTAGGCGGCTTTGAGCTGGGCCGGCGTGAACGGGGCGTCACGGTATTGGTCCATGCGCCTGGGGTCCACGGGCTTGCCCCAGACCACGTATTGGCGGCGCACGTCGCCGCGGCCGTCGCCGGGCATCAGGTAGAGGAATTTGGCGCAGGAGAGCACCTGGCCGGTGGTCTGGTTGCGGTAGGTGTCCACGATGGCGCCCCACACGGGTTGCGGTACGCCGTTCTCGTCGCGGCCGCGCAGGTAGAGCGGCTCGTCGCCGGTTTCGGTGCTGCCCACGCCGACCATGCCACGCAGGTAGGTGTAGTCGCTGCGTTCGGAGCGGCCGGAGTTCGAGGCCTTGTTGAACGGCGTGCCGGTTGGGTACAGCAGGGAGATCTGCGCGTCGACCAGCGTGGATTTGCCGGATTCGCTGGCACCGGCGAGCAGGGTCACCGGCAGCTTGTGGTCCGTGGAGGGGCGGAATTCGTGGTAGCCCTCATAGGAGCCCCAGTTGACGAGTCGGCGGGATTCCAGCATCCACCGGTCCGCGATCATCTGCACGTCTGTCGCCTGCATCATTTGGCTCCCTTCTCGTCATCGTCGTCATCGTCATCTTCCGTGTCACCGTCGCCGTGTTCCGCGACGTCGAGCCAGGTGTCGGCCAGTTCGCGGTCGAGCACCACGGGCACGAGCGGCGTGATCTGGTACATGGCTTCGTCGTCCAGGCGTGCCAGATACCCGTAGGTGATCGTCGTGGAGACGATGGCGCCGATCTGCTTTGCCACGCCTTCCTCGTCGTTGCGGGCGGCCAGGTAGCCGGCGCCGGTGGCGAGCGCGGCGCGGATCTCCTCAAAGCTGACGAGCCAGTCGGCGGGGTCGGCGTGCACGTTCTCGTATTCGAGGACGCGGATGCGCAGGAAGGCGAGCAGCGCGGCCTCCTCGCGTTTGAGGCTGACACGGGTTTTGAGCGAGCGCAGGGTCACGTCGTCGCCGGCCACGGGCGTGGCGTACATGATGCGGTAGCGTTCGTTGATCACCAGGTCGAGCAGGTCGTTGTTCAGAGAGCGCACGACGGCGTCGCGGTTGTCGAGCACGGTGTCGTAGGTGGGCCCGCTGATATAGCGGTCGCGTTTGAGGGCGATGGCGGCCATGCGTGCCTCGGCCGGCATGTCGCCGGTGTCGCCTTCGAACAGGGCGTACGGGTTGGCGTTGTCCAT
>JAIJEI010000268.1 GCA_022739095.1 Bifidobacterium sp. | reverse complement strand
GCCACATCCATCTGTTCGTTCACTCGGGTCATCGTTTCCATCGCCATCGCCCCTTCCAAGGTCGGTTCAGTGTTTCCACTATGTACAACACGACAACACAACGGTTTTATTCCTTGGAACTTGCTGTGAATAGACTCAAGTTTTGCAGGACGTGGAATACGGTGAGGCGACGAACCTCTTCGCGCATGCCATCAAGATGGAGTTCGACGGCTTTGAGCACTTCGGCATGGTCCGCAGTGAGGCTTGTGGGGATGCGCAGGCCCACATACACCAGTCCAGCCGGCTTGTCACCGTCCGGACCGGGGCCGGCCACGCCGGTGGTGGAAAGGCCGATGATTCGGTCACCGTATTCCGGCTGGCTGTATAGGCGAGCGGTACCGATGGCCATCTGCCGGGCGACTTCGGGGTGTACGGCACCTTCTCGATCCAATAGGGCCTTGTCCACGTGCAGGATCGAGGCCTTGGCATTGATGTCGTAGGTGACAGCGGAGCCCAACAACACGTTGGAGGCACCGGGAATACGCACGAACGCATCGGCGAGCAGGCCACCGGTCAGGGATTCAGCGCAGGCGATTTTCGTATTGTTCGCCTCGCAAATCTTGAGGATGCCGGCCGCGAGACTGTCGCACAATTCCTGCATTGGAATATCCGTCACTTCCTTTTCGGGGCGACGAACGTGTTGTACAGGTACACGGCACCCGAGTAAAGGCACAGGACCAATGCCACGTAGATGATGGCGTAGGTCAGGAAGTAGTAAGCGGTCATCCAGAACGGCGTGGCTTGTCCGTCACCCAGAGACCAGAACGGCAGCAGCAGCATGGACAGACCCACGCACTGGAATACGGTCTTGAGCTTGCCGGGCCATGCGGCGGCGATGACTTTGCCGCCCGGACGCTCCATGACGAAGAAACGCATAACGGTGATGCCGATTTCGCGAATCAGGAACAGGATGGTTACCCACCATCCGAGCTCGCCGAACGCGGAGCATACAATCATTGCGCCGCAAGTGAGCAGCTTGTCCGCGATCGGATCCATGAGCTTGCCCATTTCGGTGACCTGATTGTATTTGTGGGCCATCCAACCGTCGATTTTATCGGTGGACGCGGCGATGATGAACAGTGCCGCGGCGACCCAGCGCATGGTCAGGTTGTTCTCACCCCAGGCACCGGCGAGAATGTCGAGTGTCAGGAAAATCACCACGAATACGATGCGCGAGTAGGTAACCAGGTTCGGCGGCGCGTTCCATCCGTCGAACAGCGATGATTTGGGCGATGACTGCTTGTCCATTGTGTTCTCATCCATAGTGTTCACGTTACCCCCACACTTCTACCTTGAGTGAGCATTGGCTGGATATTGACTGCCATTATTCGGGAATCAGGTTGCGTGCTGATGGCCGCGTGGCCGCGCTTCTCTCCCTCCGCCCCTTCGGGGCACCTCCCTCATCAGAGGAAGGTCGATAGGTGAATTATTCGCCGAGTTCGGGCTGTTGCGGGGCGGTGGCTTCGAGTGAGCTGGTTTCGCCTCGGATGAAGGCGAGCACCTGCGGCAGGTCCTGCGGCTGGACGAGCACTTCGCGGGCCTTCGAGCCTTCGGACGGCCCGACCACGCCACGCGATTCGAGCAGGTCCATG
>JAIJEI010000060.1 GCA_022739095.1 Bifidobacterium sp. | reverse complement strand
AGGACCGGTTTCGACGGCCTGACGGACGCGGACCTGCAGGCCATCGTCGATGAGATCAACGACACCCCCACGAAGGTCCTGGGCTGGGAAACGCCCAACAAGGTTTGGTACCGCGAACTCGGCAAGGTAATGTCGAAGACAAGCCACCCAAAGACGAGCGTTGCACTTACAAATTGAATTCGGGATCCGTGGTGGGTGTACGACCCGCCACGGATGGCATACGTAGTAGTTAGCAGTGCAAGGAAGCGCTATATATGGGCTTTTCCGTGCTTCCGCTGCCGCAGTGTGATAAGGCTTACTGCTGCTCCTGCGTTGCCTGCTGTGCTTTGGCGGCGGCCAGATCCAGCGCCTTGGCCTGGGCGATGAGGTCGTCCAGATCGGAGGCCTGCAGCGCGCCGGCCTGCTGGAAGATGACCTCGCCCTGCTTGGCAATCATCAGCGTAGGCACAGCTTGAATGCCGGCAGCCTGAGCCAGATCCTGATTGGCGTCGATGTCCACCTTGACGAAAGCGATGTTCGCATTCTCCGGCTCGTTGGACGCAGCCTCGAAAATCGGGCCGAATGCTCGGCACGGACCGCACCAAGTGGCCCAGAAGTCAACGAACACGATTTCGTTGTCGGTAATGGTCTTCTCAAACTCAGCTGAAGTGATGGCGGTGGTGGCCATTGAAGTTCCTTCCTCAAACACAGTGCTTGATGCTGTGTACCAGTTTCCCAGCACCACCCAACATTTCGGCAAAAGCTTGTGCCCCAAGCTGAATGGATTGCGGGCGCATGGAGGCGATGAGGCGCTTTGCTGAGAATTCACAGACAATTTTTCAGTGAATTGTGCCCATGTTCATCAATGCGCGCGATAATGAGACCATGCCAGTCATGAATGATGAAGTGCCCGACGAGGGCGATTACGATACCGGGCGTGGCCGCGGCGAATTCGACAACATCACGCCCGAGGACTTCATCCACGGGGGCGGTTCGGGCCATGGCAATCCTCCGGGGTGGCTCGGGCCGGCCGACATCAACCGGGCCCGCCACCAAATGCCTATCGCGTATGTGGAGATCGTGCCGGTGCGCACCGATGAGATGGGCCGCATCGCACAGGTCGGCTCGTTGCTGCGCGTCTCCGAAGACGGATCGATCGAGCGCACGCTGATCACCGGCCGTGTGCTGTATCACGAGACGTTGCGTGAGGCCATCGCCCGTAATGTGGCTAAGGATTTGGGAGACATCGCTTTGCCGCTGCTCCCCACCTCGCTCCAGCCGTTCACCGTGGCCGAATTCTTCCCCACGCCGGGACTAAGCGAATACTACGATCCGCGCCAGCACGCCATCGCACTGTGCTACGTGGTGCCCATCGCCGGCGACTGCAAGCCGCAGGACGAGACCTTGGATGTGGAATGGGTGGAGCCCAAGAGCGACATGATGGACACGTTCGTGGCGCAGATGGTCAACGGTCATGGTCGCATCGTGCGGCAGGCGTTGGCTTGGGCCAGAATCTGACAGTTTTTCTGCCTCTCGTTGGCGGGAGACGGTGCGCGGCAGGGAGGTCAGTCTGCGTTTGATGTGACCATCTCCAGTCGATTTCGCCGACAGCTCCGCCAGTGGGGCGTGAATGTGAAGGAGTAACGACAATGGTAATCGAATTGGCCAATCATATCTATCGCGATGGCGAAGGCGCGCCGGTGGTGCTGATGAACGCCTACCCGGTGGACCACCGCATGTGGGACGTGTGCGCGAAGGCACTCGCCGACTTCGCCGACCTGAACGATGTGCCGGACTTCCCGATTTGGGCGCCGGATATGGCCGGCTCCGGTGCATCCCCGGTGCCGAGCGACGCCGATTCTGGCCCGCGCATGGCGAACGGCGCGTACAGCGAGGCGCTGGATCGCTTGGCCGGAGCCTACGTGGACCTGATCAAAGCCGCCGGCTACGAGCAGGCGATTTGGGTCGGGCTGTCGATGGGCGGCTACGTGGCGATGGACATCCAGCGCCTGTACCCCGAGACGGTGGCCGGACTGGCCTTGTGCGACACGATGGCCGCGTCCGACGGCGTGGGCGGAGAGAACCGACTGAAGATGGCGGACGCCGCCGAACAGACGAACTCGGTCGAACCGGTCATGCACTTCGCGCAGCCGTCCGAGGGCGATTCCACCGTCAAGAAGACTCCTGAATTCATCGCAACCATGACCGGCTGGATCAACGAACAGAACCCGGCTGGTCTGGCCTGGCGTCAGCGCATGACCTACGGCCGGCCTGAACTGGGGAAGGTGCCGGAAACGATCAGTGCGCCGACCTTGGTGGTATCCGGCGAACTGGACCCCTCCAGCAACCCGAGTGTGATGCGGCCGCTCGCCGAACGAATCGCCGGTGCCGAATTCATCGACGTCCCGGATTGCGGTCATTTCAGCGCCGTCGAACATCCGGACACCGTGGCGCGGGCGTTGCTCTCGCTCGTCAGGCGCGTGCAGAACGCGCAGAAGAACGCATAGGAGACCTCGATGACCGCTGACATTCATTTCTCGCCTCTGGCACTGACCCATGCGTTGCCGTTCCTGCCGCTCGCGCAAGGTGACATCGACTATCAGGTGGACCGGCGAAGCGAACCCGACCTGATCGACGAGCTGTTGGCCGAGCCGACCACCAAAGTCGTGCTGACGCGCGGCGGACTCGTCGCCGTGCCGCGCGGCCAAGGCGAGCTCGTGGACTATGAGAACGTGAAAATGCGGCTCGCCACGTTGCCGGGCGCCTATGTGTTCGCCGAACTGGCACGCTACCCCGAAGCGGTCGCCATGTTCCTCGGCTCCTATGTCGGGGCGCGTGGCGAATCCGTGGTCGCCGTGGATATCACGCGCGTGCCGGAAGCCGGCGTTCCCGGTGTTGACGGGATTGCTGGTGTTCCCGGTGCTGCCGGCGGCGTGCTCGGCACCCAGGATTCCGGCACCGTGGACGGCGCGCTGGGCAAGAACGGCATCAGCGGAGGTGCCGCCGCCGGAATACGGCAGCCGGGAAACGCCAAGTGCAATGGCGGCGTAGCAGCAGCCAAGATCGCTGGGCCGCTCGGTGTACCGGATTCGGCCGGGCAAGGTGCGGACGATGCCTTCGATGATTCGGTCGGCGCGCCCGTACGGCCCTTGGCCCTGAAGCCCACGCTGCTGCAACAGGCCGTGACCCGGTTCGACTGGGTGGACCTGCGCGGATTCGCCCCTCACGCCAACGCGCGCGAGGCCGGGCAAGCCACCAGCGCCATCACCTTAAGCATCTGGCACAGCTGCCAGCGGTTCTGCCCCACCTGTGGCGCGGCGGTCCGGCCGGCGCTCGCCGGATGGGCGCAGCGATGCACCAACGAGGCGGACGGCAACCGTGTGTTGTTCCCGCGCGTGGAGCCGGCGATCATCACCGCCATCGTGGATGGTCATGACCGTCTGCTGCTGCAACACAACGCGGCATGGAAGGATTCGAGGCTGTATTCGGTGTCCGCCGGATTCGTGGAGGCGGGGGAGAACCTTGAACACGCCTGCCGCCGCGAGGCCATGGAAGAGACCGGCATCAAGCTCGGCGAGGTACGGTACCTGGGCTCGCAGCCGTGGCCGTTCCCGGCTTCGCTGATGATGGCGTTCAAGGCGCATGCGATCACCACCGACGTGCATGTGGACGGCGAGGAGACCATGACCGTGCGATGGGTCACACGCGACGAATACACGGCCGAGCTCATCGCCGGCCGTATGGCGGCGCCGGGCCGTGCCACCATCGCCCGCTACATGATTGAGGAATGGCTCGGTCTCGAGCTGTGACGGACCGCGAAGATAGGTTAGGCTTATGACTATGAGTGATGACAACGAAAACGAACAGCCGCTGAACCTCGACATTCCCGACCACCTCGAATACTCCGAGGAGCATGCGTGGGTGGACCGTTCGGTCGATCCCGCGATCATCGGCATCACCGAATACGCCGCCGATCAGCTTGGCGAACTTGTGTTCGTGGATCTGCCTGAGCCTGGCGCCCGTGTGGAGGCCGGCGACGAGATCGTGGAGCTTGAATCCTCCAAGGCCGTCCAGCCGCTGATCAGCCCCGTGGCGGGTACGGTCAAGTATGTGAACCGTGACGTGGCGGACGACCCGTCCGTGGTCAACGGCGATCCGTACGGCGAAGGTTGGCTGCTGAAGATCGAGCTTGACGACGATGAGCCGGAGCTGCTGAGCGCCGACGAATACGCGAAGGTCGTGCGGTAGTTCTACCCATGGCTCCCCCCCCCTGAGGGGAGCCAGTATGTGGCATCAAGCCTATATGCACCGTGCCTCTTATGGAGGGGAGCCAAGAAAATGAGGCGTATGGCCTATATTGGTGTCTATGAGAAGCCCACGCGAGGATTTTGAGGCGGCAGGCAAGCGACTGCCTTGGGATGCTGCTGTTCGCAATGCAGCGCTGTCCGCCACCGCGCCAGTCTCTGACGTCAAGGCATCCGCCAATGCCAGCAATGCTGAACATTCCGATGACATGCCCACCGTGCCGATTCCCGCACGCAAGGCTGCCACGACGTTCGACACCCCCTCCAAGCGTGAGCGCATCGAAGTCAAGCCGCCGATCACCCGATTCATACGTCGTGCCGTCACCCGCGTGTTCGGCGTATGGTCACACATCTCCACTCAGGTGGTGCGCCAATGGGACTGGTATCCGCGAGTGGAACCCTATGTGGGTTACGGCACCGGCGATTACTCGCGTCTGATCTGCCGCACGGTATACGCCCCCAAGCATGCGCAATCCGGCGAACTGATCCGCGGCATCCGTGGCATGCTTGCCGTACCCGCGCCGCGTACCCACGTGCAGGCCAGCATTGATGACGTGCCGCTGAACACCGTGCAGATCGGCGTCTCCGAGGTCTATGACAAGGTGGACCGCACGCGCGATCTCGGCAGCGAATACACCATCTCCGATTCCGCCGGATACCTCGACCTCGTGGCCGAGCATCGTCTGGTGCCCGGCATCCATCGCGTCTCTTACAGCGTGGCCAACCGCAAACCCGTGAGCGCCAACCTGTACACCATCCCCGCCAGTGCCAAAGTCGGCATCATCTCCGATGTGGACGACACCATCATGATCACGCAGGCCCCGGTGCCATGGAAGGCCGCGTACAACCTGCTGTTCCTCGACCCCAAGAAGAAGGCCTCCGTGCCGGGCATGAGCGTGCTGTTCACCCGCATCGCCGACCTGTTCCCCGGCGCACCGTTCTTCTATCTTTCGACATCGCCCTGGAATGTGGAGAGTTCGATTCGCAACTTCATCACCGACCATGGTTTTCCCGAAGGCCCGCTGCTGCTGCGCGACCTCGACCCGAGGCCCAAGACCTTCGTACCCACCGGCCCCCAGCACAAACTTGAGTTTGCCGAACAACTTATGGCCGACTTCCCGGACATGAAGTTCATTCTGGTGGGCGATGACGGGCAGAAAGACCCGACCACGTACGCCACCATCGCCCGCAGATATCCCGGACGTGTACTGGCGATCGTCATTCGTGAGTTGAGCCCGCGCGAATCAACCGGATTGGCGTCGGTGACGGGGCTCACCTCTACCCAGCCGACTCCGGTAACCGATGTACCGGTATTCACCGGCACCACCGGCTCAAACATTCTGAAGACCATGCTGCCGTACCTGAAGACGGTGTTGCGATAGGCGCGGCGTGATGAACGCCGAATGCGTCCCGGTGTGGTGCCTCGCCTATAATCGCGTGGTATGACTGACGAGAGCACAAACGCCGCGGCCGCGATGCCGCCTTACGCCAAACGCGAGCCGAAGCGCCGCGAATTCCACGGTGACGTTTTCGAAGACGATTACGAGTGGATGCGAGACAAAGACTCCGATGATGTGCGCAGCTATGTAGCTGCCGAAAACCAGTACTACGAGCGTCGCATGGCGCATCTGGCGGATTTCCGGCATACGTTGTTTGAAGAGCTGAAATCGCATGTGGAAGAGACCGATATGTCGGTTCCCACGCGCGTCAACGATTACTGGTACTTCACCCGCACGCAGCAGGGCAAACAGTACGGCGTGCAATGCCGTATCCCCGTGCGCGATGCCGACGACTGGGACCCGCCGGTTGTAGACCCGCAAGGCGCGCCCGGTTCCATGCCCGGCGAACAGATCGTTTTTGATGCGAACAAGGAATCCGAGGGGCATGACTTCTTCCGTCTCGGCGGTCTGGATCTAAGCAAAGACGGCCGTTGGATGCTGTACGGCGTGGACGTTGCGGGAGACGAACGCTACGATTTCCGCATTCGCGACCTTGCCGGGCTGGAGACCGGGGAACCGGTCAGCGAACTGCCCGAACAGTTCACCGGCATTGGCAGCGCATGCTTCACGCCGGACGGCCAATGGGTGTTCTGGGTGGAATTGGATGATTCCTGGCGGCCGCTCGCCGTGTGGCGGCATCGTGTTGGTACGGCGGTCGAATCGGATGTGTGCGTGTACCGAGAAACCGATGAACGGTTCTGGGTGGGCGTTGGCATCAGTTTTGATGAGCGCAATATCGTGATCGGCACCGGTTCCAAAACCACCACCGAAGTGCTGATGCTGCCGGTGGCCACACCTGAAGGCGAATTCCAATCTTTCATTCCACGTCAGAACGATATTGAATATGATGTGAGCTTTGCCTGTTTTGAAGGCGCGGGGGAGAACGGTGCGGATGTGCCGCTCGCCGTGGTCTATCACAACGCCGCCAATCCGAATTTCGAAATCGACGTCATCGACATGCGTGGCCATGAGTCGCCGTACCGACTCGGCGAAGGCGTGTGCATCGCCTCCGGGTCGCCGTACGGCTGCGAACATGGTGAGCCGGATAAGCCGATTACCGAGGCATACTTCAACGCCGTCAATCCGGCGATATTGCAGGGTGCCCACGGTCTGGGAATCGAAGGCATCGCGTTGCATCGCAACTTTGTGTCCCTGAGCTACCGTGCTGACGGCCAGCCGCACGTGGCATACATGACCAAGAGCGCGGCTGCCGCCGACTTCCTGGCCGGACGGCCGTGGCGGTTTACGGAATTGCTGCCGCCGGCCCTGGAGGACGACTGGGACATGGCTGCCACCGATCGCGAAGACTTCATCGGCGATCATGGCGAAATCTTGTGGACCGAAGATGAGGCACCCACGGATCACACGTCATCTTCCGATGGTGCCAGCGACGACCGCCTGCCCGGTGAGACCCGACGCTTGTACACCATCGGCGTCGGCGGCAACCCCTCGTATGAGGCGCCGCGCATGCGCTACTCGTTCGCCAGCTACACCCGCCCGGGCGAGCTGCACGAAATCGATCCCGCCACCGGCGAAGATGCGCTGCTGAAGCGAGCCACCGTGTTGGGCAACTTCAATCCACGCGATTACATGGAACGCCGTGTGTGGATTACCGCGCGCGACGGCGAGCGCATTCCTGTTTCCCTCGTCTGGCACCGCGATTGCCCGGCGCAGGATTCGCCGATGTTCATTACCGGATATGGTGCATACGAGATTTCCTCCGATCCGGGGTTCTCGGTCTCTCGTCTGAGCATGTTGGATCGCGGTGTGCTGTACGCCGTGCCGCATATTCGTGGCGGCGGCGAAATGGGACGCGCCTGGTATGAACAGGGGCGCAGACTGAACAAGAAGCATTCCTTTGAGGACTTCGTGGACGCCACACGCGCGCTGCAGAAGGCGCATTTGGCTGATGCTTGGCGCACCGTGGCCAACGGCGGATCCGCTGGAGGCCTGCTGATGGGCGCGATTGCCAATATGGCGTCCGAATGCTACGCCGGTGTTGAGGCGGATGTGCCGTTCGTGGACGCGTTGACCTCCATTCTTGACCCGGACTTGCCGTTGACCGTCACCGAATGGGACGAATGGGGCGACCCATTGCATGACCCTGAGGTGTATCAGTACATGAAGTCGTACACGCCATACGAGAATGTGCCGGTGGCCGTGCTCGAGGACGGCAGTGCTGACGAGGCTGCCGCCGGCGCGGTCGCCGCCGCGCAATTCCCGAGAATCTTCATCACCACCTCGATGAACGACACCCGCGTGCTGTACGTCGAGCCGCTCAAATGGCTGGCCCGTTTGCAGTCCGCTGGCGTGGACGCGGTGGCCAAAATCGAGGTCGAAGCCGGCCACGGTGGCCTATCCGGGCGTTACAAGCAGTGGGAAGAGGTCTCCTATGAGAATGCTTGGTGCATGGATGTGATGGGGCTCGCTCATTAGGTCATTTTGTCGTTCATTAGGTCGGTGTCCTCTTCTATGTGAGGCTGAAATGCCGCCATTTCAGTCCCTGAAATGAACCCACACCGACCTAATGAACACTAAAATGACCTAATGAATGTCTCGACACGATACGCATGTTGGTTGTGTCCACTAGCTGAGCGGGTTCGGGTCGGCAGGTGGTCGCGCGAGTAGGCTCCTTGAACTATGGCAAAGACATATAAAATCGCCGTTATTCCCGGCGACGGTATTGGCAAGGAAGTCACTCCGTGGGCTCAGAAGGCTTTGGAAAAGGCCGCTGAAGGCGTAGCTGACTTCGAGTACGAGAACTTCGACTTGGGTGCCGAGCGTTATCTGCGCGATGGTGCGATCCTGCCCGAGGACGAAGAGGAGCGCATCAAGGCCAACGACGCGATTCTGCTCGGTGCCGTGGGCGATCCGCGCATCAAGGCCGGCATTCTGGAACGCGGCCTGCTGCTGAAGCTGCGCTTCGACCTCGACCAGTACGTGAACCTGCGCCCCTCCAAGCTGTACAAGGGTGTCACCTCGCCGCTCGCCAACCCCGGCGACATCGACTTCGTGGTGGTGCGTGAAGGCACCGAAGGTCTGTACTGCGGTGCCGGCGGCGCGGTGCGCCGCAACACCCCGCAGGAGGTGGCCACCGAGGTGTCCATCAACACCGCATACGGTGTGGAGCGTGTGGTGCGTTACGCTTTCAAGCTCGCCATGAAGCGCAAGAAGCATGTCACCCTGGTGCACAAGAAGAACGTGCTCGTCAATGCCGGTGATATGTGGCAGCGCATCGTCGACAAGGTCGGCGAGGAATACCCTGAGGTCGCCCACGACTACCAGCACATCGACGCGGCCACCATCTTCCTGGTCTCCGACCCGAGCCGTTTCGATGTGATTCTCACCGACAACCTCTTTGGCGACATTCTGACTGATGAGGCCGGCTCCGTGGTGGGTGGCGTGGGCTACTCCGCCTCCGGCTGCATCAACGCCTCCGACGAGTTCCCGTCCATGTTCGAGCCTATTCACGGTTCCGCTCCGGACATCGCCGGTCAGAACAAGGCCAACCCGACCGCCGCCATCCTCTCCGCCGCCATGCTGCTCGAGCATCTCGGCTTTGATGATGCGGCCAAGAAGATCCATGCCGCCGTCGAAGCGGACATCGAGGAGCTCGGCTCCACCGTGCGCTCCACCGACCAGGTCGGCAAGGACATTCTGGCCCGCATGTGACCTCAAACTTGGCTCCCCTCCAGAGGGGAGCCAGAAAACTCTCTATACTGAGTTGCATGCAAATGCGACATGGGGAATGCAAAACCGTTGGCGGCAAACTAGTCGCCGTGACCGTATCCGTCAATGATGACGGCACCGCACGGTCATGCCATATCAGTGGTGATTTCTTTATTGAATCAGTTTCGGATGCCGAATCCCATGCTTTGTTGCATGACCTGGAACAAGCTCTAAGTAGCGATGATTCATTGCGGTCCGTATTGGACGTTCACCGTAGTTGCCGAATTATCGGCACAGATGAAGTTGCCATCAAAACCGCATACAGCCGAGCCGTAAGCAGCAACTTGCCCCCGCTGGCGGGGGCTCCCGCGCAGCGGGTGGGAGTGGTCGGCCCCGATGCGCTGAACACCCCGGCATCCATCAATACACAAACCAAGCAGCCCGACAAAAACTTTGAATACCGGGAGCGCTGGAACGCCCTCAAGCCTCAACTCACCGTGATCCACGACCATCCGCGTACTCCGGACGAGCAAATGGCCATTGACGAGACCTGGGCGCGTGAAGTCGCAGCAGGAACACGACAGCCGACCATCCGATTATGGGAATGGGTGGGCCCGGCTGTGGTCATCGGCCGTTTCCAATCGGCCCAGGACGAGGTGAATCTGGACATTGCCAAGCAGCTCGGCTTCGACGTGGTACGCCGTTGCACGGGTGGCGGAGCGATGTTTATCGAACCGGGCAACACCATTACCTATTCTCTGTATGCGCCGCTCGATTTCGTTCAGGGCGTAAGCGTCGAAGAATCCTACCGGCTCTGTGACTGGTGGCTGGTCGAAGCGCTGCGCGAACTTGGTTTGGATGTGCGGTTCGCGGGTCTCAATGATATCGCCTCGCAGTACGGCAAGATCGGGGGAGCGGCGCAGCGGCGCTTCCCCGTAGGCTCAGGCGGCGCGGTGCTGCACCATGTGACCATGGCATATGACATCGATGCGGCCAAGATGAGCCGTGTGCTCAACACCAGTCGCGAGAAGATGTCAGACAAAGCGGTGAAATCAGCGGTCAAACGCGTGGACCCGATGAAAAGCCAGAC
>JAIJEI010000267.1 GCA_022739095.1 Bifidobacterium sp. | reverse complement strand
ACCAGATCTGTGCTGCCATTATTGGCACTCCTTTTCAGTAGTGGGGTGTGGCGCCACGGGCGCCGGGGTATCTACGGTGTGCAGATGAGTCCTGTTTTGTAAGGATTGTGTCCTTCAAACCGAGTTCAATCCTACCGACAACGCCATCGCAGCCCCGCTGAAGTCCTCAACGTGAGCTATTTCACACCAGAGCATGAGAAATAGACTTGCCACCCCCGCATAGCAATTCCAGAACAAGAGTTGCGCCAGCACCCGCCGCCATCAATCACTGAAATAAATATCGTGGTGAAGGGCACATCCAGGATTGAACCGTGCGCCGCAGCAAGGGCAGCACGGAGTAACGGACTCCATCGCCCGCTCGTATTCGCGAGGCGTCATTTGGTGCCGGCAAACACCGCACATCACAGCGGGCGAATCCATGTCTCGCCACGCGATGCGATCATGTCCAGCCAGTTCGTCATGACACCGGTAGCAGGCGTAATATTCGTCACAACAGGCGAAACGATTCGCGACAACATCCAATGGCGAATGCCAGTGAACACATCGCCCCTGACCATCTACGAGACGCCCGTGAATGGCTTGATTCCGGCCTTTGTCCTGCGATCCGTCACGCGCGCTGTTCACCATGCCTCTCCTTTCCGGCTATGATCAATATTCAGTGTTGCACAAGTAGATGCACAATTTTTTGTACAGACCAACCAATCGCACGCCGATCATCATCGTTAGCATGAGGACTCGTTATTACAACTCGTCATGTGCAACGGTCTGCGACCCACACTCGTGCAAGCAATATGCAGTACGAGCCCCATGGGGAGCATCGGGCGGAGGGACAGATTCGTCCGAAAGCACATGGCAACTACTATGAAGGGACCGTATTTATTATGGCTTCGCATGTTCATTTCACGAGCCGCGACTTGGTGCGCATTGCCATGTTCGCCGCGTTGCTCAGTGTGTTCAGCTTTATCCGCATTCCTGTTGGTCCGGTACCGATCACTCTGCAAACCCTTGCTGTGATGCTGGCGGGTCTGATTCTGGGACCGGTGAATGGAATGCTGTCGGTGTTGCTGATGCTCGGACTCACCTTCGTCGGCATTCCCCTGCTTGGCGGTAACGGCGGTCCAGCGATTTTCGTGGGCGTAAGCGCTGGATATCTGTACGGCTGGATTCTTGGAGCCTTGGTGATCGGACTTATCGCACATCAGGGTCATCGTCTGGTATGGTGGAAGAGTGCGCTGGCCAGCCTGGTGGGCGGTGTGCTGATTCCGTATGCCATCGGATTCCCGGTTCAGGCACTGGTTATGGGAGCACCGCTTAAGGGCGTTATTATTTCCGGCATGATATTTGTTCCCGGTGATATCGCCAAAGTGGTCATCGCAACGTTGATCGCTACGGCACTTATGCGCGCATACCCGGCCGCGTTCCCCGAATCGTTGCGCGCTAGCAAATGATCGTCTTCGACCATGTGAGCGTCGAGGCAGAAGGCAAACGTATTATCGATGACCTGAGTTGCCAGCTTGATCTTGGTCTTGCTGGGGGCTCAGGCCCTCGTCGCATTGCCGTCATTGGCGTCAACGGCTCAGGTAAATCCACTTTTCTCCGTCTGATCGACGGTCTGGCCAAGCCCACATCGGGCACCATACGTGTCATGGGC
>JAIJEI010000266.1 GCA_022739095.1 Bifidobacterium sp. | reverse complement strand
CAGATAAGAAGGACGAGCTCAAGCCGGTAGCCGGTGGTTATCTGGCTGAACTCAAACTGTCTGATATCGGGCCCAATGCACATCAGCCTCGTACCATCTTCGACGAGGATGAGTTGAATGAGCTGTCTGCTTCCATTAAGGAAGTTGGTGTGCTGCAACCGATAGTTGTGCGCAAGCGTCCGGCAAGCCAGATTGCCGCGGCCAAAGCCGCCAAACACGACGAGACGGAATACAGCACGAATCCGTTTGCCGGTCATTTGGGCAGTCCGTATGAGCTCATTATGGGTGAACGCCGTTGGCGTGCTTCTCAGTTGGCTGGGTTGGAGACGATTCCCGCCATCGTCAAAACCACTGCGGATGATGATATGCTCCGCGATGCGTTGCTGGAAAACCTGCACCGTGTGGCCTTGAATCCGTTGGAAGAGGCGGCTGCCTACCAGCAGATGATTGAAGAGTTCGGGTTGACACAAGCACAACTGTCCAAGTCGGTGTCCAAGTCTCGCCCGCAAATCGCCAATACCTTGCGACTGCTGAACCTGCCGACCTCTGTGCAAAAGAGAGTGGCTGCCGGTGTGCTATCGTCCGGTCATGCGCGTGCGCTATTGGGCCTGAGCGATCCGGAGGAAATGGACAAGCTGGCTTCTCGTATTATTGCGGAAGGTCTTTCTGTACGCAGCACCGAAGAAATCGTCGCCATGAAGATTGCGTCGGGGGAGCAGCCGAAGAAGCCTAAGACGTCTAAGACCAATCCTTGGGTTGGTTCCGCCATCCAGCAGAGTTTGGAAAATCATTTCGATACCAAGGTGTCGATTAAGGGCAGCACCAAGCATGGTCGCATCGAAATCGTCTTCTCGTCACCAGAGGATATGGATCGCATCTTGCAGCTGCTGGTGCCGAGCCAGGGCGATGCCGATTCCAAATGGGTGTAACACGATAAGAACATTCGCGTTGTCGCCGGCATTATTGCTGTGCAGTGCGGTGTGCAACACAAGACGTATAGCCTCTGCGTGATTCCTGACAGGGGCGTATGCCTGCGTTGTAACCCCTGTCGCAACAGAAAACCCCTCAGGCTGGAGGAGACAATCACACATCGTGATTCTCCGCCGCCTGAGGGGTCTTTCTATGCCTTTGACCGGTACGTACTATCCAAGGGCGGCATGCTGTAACACTGACCCAACGCTGCTCCTATGTCACAGGCAGCAGCCAGAACAGCAAGCCATCATCAGGTCGCCGCAATCAGTCCGTAAGATAGGCCTGTGCATCCAGCGCTGCACGGCAGCCCATGCCCGCTGCGCTGATCGCCTGACGATAAGTACGATCCACGCAATCGCCCGCAGCAAAGATGCCAGGCGCACTGGTCACCGTGCTGGCACCCTGCACCACCACATACCCATCATCGTCACGATCCACAACACCGGCCGCAAAATCAGTGACTGGCGTATGACCGATAGCCACGAATACGGCGTTAGTGTCCAGCGTGCTTTCTTCTCCAGTCACCACGTTACGCACGGCGATGCTGCTGACACTGGCCGGTGCCACAGCCGGTCGCTTGAGCGTCAAGCCAGGAATGGCAATAGGTGCACCGGTGTTCTGTGTGGGGGAGGAGGTGCCGGTAATGGAGGTCACCACTGTGTTGGTCAGCAGGGTGATGGTC
>JAIJEI010000265.1 GCA_022739095.1 Bifidobacterium sp. | reverse complement strand
AACGCCGGCAACGTCATCAACCACAACGCCCCGTACCGACGGAAATGACGCCCCAACCGCACCGGCAACGGCACGGAACGAGCCGCCAACGCGTTATCCCGCTGAACTGGAACGTATGTTCGATGTACAACTGGAATTGGTTGTACTTATAGAAGCACAGGCGATCCACCCACGATTTCAGCCAGGCCATGGAAGGCACACGGCCACGAGTCACGTCCAGATAGTAGCCACGGGTCGAGAACGCCGGCCGATCCCTGATGACCATGCACGGAATCGTCAAACCAATCTGGCGAATAATCTGACGCAATGTCTGCACGCCATCGCGAACGCCTTCGAACCCCGAACCGGTGATCACAACACCGTCCGGCGAGACCTCAAGTACATACGACCAGTCATCAAGCGAAGGACTGGTCCGCAAAGTCACCTCCCGCTGAACTTCTCCGGAGGCCACCTGCCAACGACCTCCGCATACGCGCTTAATGTCGTCGACAAGCTGACGCGCAAACACGGCCTCCGCATCATCCGCGCCTCGTTGCTCCACAACCGTTCCCGACAACGGCAACGAGCATGTTCCCACCAGCGGCTCGACATTCGTCGGCTCCGGTATGACATGCCATTCCAATGTTGGTTCCTGCACCATAGCAGCCACATATCCTCTCGACCTCTGCATCGAGATAGGGTCTTCTGACCCTCAGGACATGATAGCCGTCAACGGGGTCAACGGACACGGGTGCGGTCGCGGCCAGAAGCAGCCACGGACACCCGCCCGCCACTGACGTCGCGGCGGCGCATAGGACTGCTACAATGCCCGTATCGTCGATGCGACGCATGGCGGCGACCTTGGAGGTGCATGGTGAGAACATACGAGAACGCGCAGGAGCTCACAGAGGAGATCCGTGCGGCGTTTCGCAAATACATTGCGGAGTTCAACGATATTCCGGAAGCCCTGAAAGACAAGCGCATCGACGAGGTCGAGAGGACCCCGGCGGAAAACCTCGCCTATCAGGTCGGTTGGACCACCCTGCTGCTGCAGTGGGAGGATCGCGAGCGGAAGGGCCTTCCGGTGCGGACACCGTCGGACGAGTTCAAGTGGAACCAGCTTGGAAAGCTGTACCAGTGGTTCACCGAAACCTACGCCCATCTCTCGCTGCAGGAGCTGAAGGGCATGCTGACCGACAACGTCGATGCCATATACGCCATGATCGATGCGATGAGCGAGGACGAGCTGTTCAAGCCGCATATGAGGCAATGGGCCGACGACGCCACCAAGACGGCGGTATGGGAAGTGTACAGGTTCATTCATGTGAACACCGTCGCCCCGTTCGGATCGTTCAGGACGAAAATCCGCAAGTGGAAGCGGATGGCCCTATAGGTTCCGGGGAAGGTTCCCGCAAGGCTCCGGCCCATCGCGCGATGGTCGCGTCCCGTGCCATGCAACCGTCGCCTCTCCCCCGCGGATCCCACCCATGTCACCGGTCACCCCGGTTCGTCAGGCCGGAGATCATGGACTAGGCCGGGGAGCATGGAACTTCACGTTTTGAATCATCCGCTGGTCGAGCATAAGCTCACCGTGCTGCGCGACAAGAACACCCCCTCCTCCACTTTCCGCGAGCTCGTCTCCGAGCTTGTGATGCTCGAAGCCTACGAAGCCACCCGCAAC